>NZ_BORB01000013.1:0-120102 GCF_018332955.1 Lederbergia ruris | reverse complement strand
ATTTTATCAAAAGGTGTCCTTTTTGTTTACTAAAATAGCGACAAAAAAAGGCGTGGGGTCTACACTTTTTAAGTGTAAGCCCCAACGCCTTAATTTTATTTACTGGAGTTTTGTCCCAGCCTCTTTTAATGTGTAACTAATTTATTTGGATCAACGGAATGTTTTTCTTCTGGCTGAATTTGATGTTTGGCCATATTACTCCTATTACGGGACAAGAGGAGTAGGAAATAACATAATAACCCGAATAATAGTGATATAAAGATCGCGTGTAGTAAGGCAACAAATAGATTTGCTTTTGTAAAAATCACACTTGCTCCTGAAATGGCTTGAAGCGAGACAAGAATAAAGGCAATAATCCAGCCAAAGTAGAGGACTTTTTGATGTTTATAATGCCGAATAGCCAGTATCGTCACATATCCAATCCAAAGAAAAATAACGGCAGCAGCTGTACGATGCCCCATCTGAATCCATTGATACATATTAGTAGGTAATGAAAACTCTCCATTTGTACACAGTGGAAAATCTGAACAAACTAAACTTGATTCGGTATGTCGCACAAGTGCCCCAGTATAAACCACAATATAACTGTATATGGTTAGACTGATAATGTGAAACGTCATTCTCTTGTCGATGATTAGTTTGTTCGTGTCGAATTTTTTATCGACTTCAAAAATAAGTAAGGTAAGTAATAGTACCGCAGCAAAAGAAATAAGGGAGATACCAAAATGCAAGGCCAAAACAAAATCAGATTGGGGCCACAGCACTGCAGCTCCACCAATTAATGCTTGGATAATTAAAAAGGAGATCGATAAGATCGCTAGCAATTTTGTTTCCCTAACCTTTCCGATTGCCTTCCAAGCCCAAATAGATAAAATGGCAACTAAAATGGCGGCACTTCCTGAAACAAGTCTATGAGAGAATTCAATTAACAATGCGGGTGTAATATCATCCAAAGGAATTAGTTTCCCGTTACATAATGGAAAGGAGCGTCCGCAGCCCATCCCTGAATCGGTTTTTGTTACTAAAGCTCCACCAAGTAACACTCCTAACATTACGAGTGAAGTTAAAACAGAAAACCATTTTAATTTTCTACTCAA
Source organism: Lederbergia ruris (assembly GCF_018332955.1). Classification (NCBI taxonomy): domain Bacteria; kingdom Bacillati; phylum Bacillota; class Bacilli; order Caryophanales; family Bacillaceae; genus Lederbergia; species Lederbergia ruris. The sequence goes on along the minus strand of NZ_BORB01000013.1, from coordinate 119,005 downwards.
TTTTTCACCTTCTTTAAAAGAACATAATAAGTTAACTTTTTGAACATCCTCTTTTAAATACACATTTCATTACCGATACTACATAAAGGAGAGAAAAAAAACAACTGACAATATTGTTACAGCTCGTTCAGCAAAGCCCAAAGCTTGAAAGATTGTCCTTTATTTGGTAAAAATAAGAAGGAAGATTCATTTGTTTACTATAAGAGGATGTTCAAAAAGTCCGGTAAAAATGACACTGCGAATTTCTTCGTTGGCTTGCTTCTCCGCTGCTCATGTATCTAAATGCATACATTCTGCTGCTCGAAGGCTGCGCCGCCTCGAACTTCTTGGTCCTTTTTATCCTCCTTTTTGAACAGGCACTATAAGTAGTCACATTTTCGACATAAAAACTTTTCTCTTTATCTCCATATTCGCAAGAAATTATGCTTTAATAATCCATTGGAGGCTTTGATTCTTCAATCTTAAGTGAAAAGAAATAGTGAGATATGAAAATGCCAATGCCATAATCGAGTTAAATTAGTGAACAAATACTGAAACTTTCGTTAAAAGCAAGCAATGTTAAGCAAAATGCATTATAGTAAATGATGGAAGAAACTTTTAGAAAGGAGGGAATAAAAATGGGAGATAGTCGTACATTAGCAAGTGTGGAAAGAACTGTACATCCAGCTAGCACAAAATGGAAAGATTTTACGGCACTAATTAAAATCGGCATTGTAAATTCCAACCTCATTACCAGTTTCACTGGATTGTGGTTAGCCTTTGTTTTTACGGATGGACACTTCCTCCAATCATTAGACACCGTTTTTTATGCTCTCGCTGGTTCATCTTTAATCATGGCAGGTTCATGCGCCTTGAATAATTACATAGATAGGGATATAGACCACATTATGGAACGGACGAAAAAAAGGCCGACAGTGACAGGGAAAATAACTGGTTCTAAAACCTTAATCATTGGCTTTAGTTTCATCGTAGTGGGATTAATATTTCTCTTCCTGACCAATATCATAGCAGGTATCCTTGGAGTCATTGGGGTTTTCAGCTATGTAGTAGTCTATAGCATGTGGGCGAAACGGAATTATGTTACTAATACAGTTATCGGCAGTCTTCCAGGAGCGATTCCACCTCTAATTGGTTGGGCTGCGGTTGATCCTTCATTGCCTACAATGGCTTGGATGTTATTTTTACTAATGTTTATTTGGCAGCCGCCCCATTTCTATGCGCTTGCAATGAGGCGAGTAGAGGAATATAGGGCTGCTTCCATCCCAATGCTTCCCGTTGTAAAGGGTTTTTCTGTAACCAAAAAACATATTATGTTTTGGGTGGCATTGCTATTACCCATTCCTTTTTTTATGATGTCATTAGGAATCCCATTTGTAATATTTGCCACTGCCTTGAATATTGGGTGGTTCATTATGGGTATGATGGGTTATAAGAAAAAAGACGATGTTAAATGGGCCAACGGAATGTTTATTTACTCACTAAACTATTTAACCATTCTTTTTACGGCGATGGTAATCTTTTCAGTTATCTAGATGACTGTTATTGCTTACGAAAGTAAGAAAAAAAGACAAAATCTACTTTATCATTCAAGGTTATATTTCTAGGGAATTCTTTCTTACTTTATAAGAAATCCATATAATTACAGGCATGTCTATAGCTGCCAAGACATTTTACGAAAGAGGGGTTTGATTACATTATGAAAAAATGGCTGCGAAAATGGCGTCTTGCTACGGTCATAGCGGTTTTGGCGCTAGTCCTATCAGGATGCGGCGAGCCGTTTCTCTCTGCTTTAAAACCGGCCGGGGAAGTGGCAAAACAGCAATATGACCTGATTTTATTCAGTTTAGGCATAATGACTCTAGTTGTTATTGTCGTAGTGGTACTATTTGCAATTGTTTTAGTCCGTTTTCGCCGGAAAAACAATAGTGAAATACCTAAACAAGTTGAAGGTAGTCACACATTAGAAATCATTTGGACCGTTATTCCGATCATCATTATTTTGGTTCTTGCTGTCCCTACAGTTGCTGCTACTTTTTCACAAGGTGATGTTTCAGCAATGGATAAGAAGGACAAGGATGGAAATCGGGAAAATCTCGTTGTGAATGTACGAGCTCATTTGTACTGGTGGGAGTTCGAATATGAAGATTTGGGAATTTTAACAAGTCAAGACTTAGTAATTCCAACAGATCAAAAAGTGTACTTTAATGTTGAATCTGCTGACATCAAGCACTCTTTCTGGATTCCACCACTAGGCGGAAAATTAGACGCTAACCCAGAAAACGTCAATAAGTTTTTCTTAAGCGTTGATCAGGATAAAGCAGACGATGTAAACAATATTTTCTATGGAAAATGTGCGGAGCTTTGTGGTCCTTCACATGCTTACATGGACTTTAAAGTTAAAGCTATTCCACAGGATGAATTTGATCAGTGGGTTGCAGATATGCAAAATGCTGAAGAACCTGTGCCAACTTCTGAATTAGCGAAAAAAGGGGAAGAGGTATTTAATGACAGCTGTATTTCTTGTCATGCTGTAACACCTAGCAATGATACCCCGCCACAAGCAAGAACAGCGCCTAATTTAGCGGATTTCGGTAACAGGGAAACGGTCGCTGGGATCTTAGAACATAATGAAGAAAGCTTGAAAGAATGGATAAAAGATCCAGAACAATTTAAGCCAGGAAACAAAATGACTGGTGCTTATCCAGATCTTAAAGATGATGAATTAGATGCATTAGCGGCTTATTTGATGGAATTAAAAGTTGGTAATGAATAAAACAGTCCCAAGTATTTAAGGAGGTTAAATTGTGAGTACAATTGCTCAAAAGCGAGGCTTCGGTGCCACTCTTTGGGACTACATGACAACGGTAGACCATAAAAAGATTGGTATTCTGTATATCGCTGGTGGAGGATTTTTCTTCCTATTAGGCGGTATTGAAGCTTTAATTATACGGATTCAACTCGCTGTGCCAAACAATGGTTTTGTTAGTGCACAAACATTTAACGAAGTAATGACCATGCATGGAACAACTATGATCTTCCTGGCAGCCATGCCGATATTGATCGGGTTAATGAACTTAATTATGCCCCTGCAGATCGGGGCGCGTGATGTGGCATTTCCATTTCTAAATGCTTTAGGTTTTTGGTTATTTTTCCTAGGTGGAATTTTACTGAATACCTCATGGTTTTTGGGTGGGGCACCGGATGCTGGATGGACATCTTATGCATCTCTTGCACTTAATTCTCCCCATCATGGTGTTGATTTCTATGTAACGGGTATACAAATTTCTGGTTTCGGAACGCTAATGGGCGGAATTAACTTTCTCGTTACCATTATTAATATGCGTGCACCAGGTATGACCTATATGAGAATGCCAATGTTCACCTGGACAACATTTGTTGTTTCTGCATTGATTTTGTTTGCATTCCCTCCGTTAACCGTTGCATTATTCTTGCTAACATTTGATCGCTTATTTGGCGCAAACTTTTTTGAAGTGGCAATGGGTGGAAACACGATTATTTGGGAGCATTTCTTCTGGATATTTGGGCACCCTGAAGTATATATCTTAATATTACCGTCATTCGGGATCTTCTCGGAGATTTTTGCGACGTTCTCTAGAAAAAGACTATTTGGTTATTCCTCTATGGTCTTTGCGACGGTACTAATTGGATTTTTTGGATTCATGGTTTGGGCTCACCATATGTTTACAGTTGGACTAGGTAATATCGCCAACGCGATCTTTGCCGTAGCTTCCATGGCAATTGGAGTGCCGACCGGTATTAAGATTTTTAACTGGATCTTTACGATGTGGGGCGGCAGTGTCAAATTTACGACACCGATGCTCTATGCAGCTGGATTTATTCCTTCTTTCGTAATGGGGGGAGTAACAGGAATCATGGTTGCCGTAGCGCCTGCAGACTATCAGTTCCATGATACCTACTTTGTTGTAGCCCACTTCCATTATGTCATTGTTGGTGGAGTGGTATTAGCCATTTTGGCTGCAGTCCATTTCTATTGGCCGAAAATGTTTGGCACGATGTTAAATGAAACATTAGGTAAAATTGAGTTTGTCTTATTCTTTATTGGTTTCCATTTAACTTTCTTTATTCAACATTTCCTTGGTTTAATGGGAATGCCAAGAAGAATTGCTACATTCTTAGATGATCAGGGATTGAATACAGGAAACTTAATCAGTTCGATCGGTGCAGCTTTCATGGCTGTAGCGGTATTGATTTTGCTTTACAATATTATTATGACCCAAGTAAAAAATGTCCGTGTTGGCAACGACCCATGGGGCGATGGACGTACTTTGGAATGGTCACTACCATCACCACCGCCATTTTATAATTTCAAACAGTTGCCTTTAGTACGTGGTATTGACACATACTGGATTGAAAAAATGGAAGGTAAGCAAGAAGTGACTCCGGCTGAACCTGTTAATGACATTCATATGCCGAACGGTTCTATTTTCCCGGTATTTATTTCTCTAGGCTTTATGATTGCTTCTTATGGGGCGATCTTCCGTAATGATCATGCATGGGGAGATCCTGTTTTGATTATCGGTCTGATTGTAGCATTTGGTTCTATGTTACTTAGATCTTTAAAAGATGATCATGGCTTCCATATACCAAAATCGGAGCTAGTTGATAAAAAGGATAAGGGGGTAAAGGCATAATGCATGTTGAAGAGCAATTTACACCCAAAACATGGCCTGAGTCACCCGAAAGAGCAACTCTGGAAGGGAAAAATAAATTTTTGGGATTTTGGTTCTTTCTTGGAGGCGAAACAGTTCTATTCGCTTCCCTGTTTGCAACATACTTGGCATTGAAAGACAAAGTACCAAATAAGGATAGTCTTATATCTACGGATATTTTTGATTTGAAATTAGCTTTTATTATGACGATGATACTTTTAACCAGTTCTATTACGAGTGTTTATGCCATTTACCATATGAAGAACTTTCATTTCAAAAAAATGCAAGCTTGGTTATTTATAACAGTTGTTCTTGGTTTGGCATTCTTGGCTTGTGAGATTTATGAATTCTGGCATTATACTCACGGTTTAGATTTTGGGTATACAACGAGTGCTTTTAGTTCAGCTTTCTACACCCTAGTAGGATTTCACGGTGGTCACGTAGTATTTGGACTTGGTTGGATGATCGCTCTTATGGTGCGAAATGCGAATAGAGGGTTAAGTTTATATAATGCCCCCAAATTTTATCTAGCAAGTTTGTATTGGCACTTTATTGACGTCGTATGGGTATTTATCTTCACTGTCGTATATCTAATGGGGATGGTGTGATATAAATGGGAAACGAACAATTAAATTCACGAGATATGGATACAAAATATGAATACCGAAGAAAAAGAAATGCTGAAGAAATGCGTCATCAGGTTATCTCTTTTGCGATTTCTATTTTCTTAACACTTTGCGCATTCGGCGCGGTAGCAGCAGGATTTGATAAATGGTTCGTACTTCCATTTATCCTGTTACTCGCTGTGATCCAAGTGATTTTTCAACTTTATTATTTCATGCACATGAATCAGAAAGGGCATGAAGCTCCACAGTTATTTATATACGGTGGAGTCATCATTGGATTTGCAACAATTCTAGCGTTTCTAACCATCGTTTGGTGGTGATTAAAAAGCCAGCCGATTAGGCTGGCTTTTTGCAATGTCATCAATATGTCAATTGGCTGCGTTGAATTCGGCTCTTTATAAAAGTATAATAAAAGTACTATCAGTATTCTAAACGAGGTGAAGAGCGTGCCTTTAAGTATTTTTGGCTTCCGCGCATTATGGAGTCCATATTTTATGATTTTTGTCTTACTTTTAATTGTCGCTTATTTCTTTGTAACAGTGAAACTAAGAGGCAATGCTCCTGACCGAGAAGCACTTAAGCCAAAGCAGGCTATATTATTCATCATTGCCATGACCCTTCTGTATGTGACAAAAGGTTCCCCTGTCGATTTAATGGCTCATATTATGTTTACTTTTCACATGTTCCAAATGGCGTTTTTATATTTGGTCATACCACCAATCCTAATTGTTTCCATTCCAAATTGGGTGTGGAAAGAACTTATTCATAGTAAATGGTTTCATCCTATTTTTAAGTTCATGACAAAGCCTTTGATCGCTTTACTTGTGTTTAATGGTATCTTTTCTATATACCATATTCCCGTCGTTATGGATGCTGTTAAGATGAACATTTTTCTCCATGCTGGTTATACGATTCTTCTCTTCATTTTAGCCCTATTTTTATGGTGGCCAATAACGAATAAACTTGACGAGGGATACCAAATTCATGGTTTGAAAAAAGTAGGTTACATTTTAGCGGATGGCATTTTACTTTTACCAGCATGCGGGATGATCATATTTGCACCTACTGCCATCTATGCAACCTATACGGATGGAGAAATGTGGCTTAAAGCAATGGAACTTTGTGTACCTACTTCTACATTATCAGGTCTTGCTGGAAGTGGCCTTAGTCCTGAATTGTTTACGAATGTCGCACCGAAAGTGGACCAGCAACTGGGTGGCGTCATCATGAAGGTCATTCAAGAAATCGTGCTTGGTTATATGCTCGTAAAAGTATTTTTTGCTTGGTATGAGAAGGAGAAGTTGGAAGGTGAAGAGATTAATAAAGCCGCTTTACTGCAACATCATCCCAAACATGCCGAATAAAATAAGAAAAAGAGGAGCTATCCAAAAAGGTCAATGAATAGACTTTTTAAGAGGGCTCCTCTTTTTACCTTGGAAAACGAAAAAATCAAGCAGAATTTACAATAAATACAGAATAAATTATTTGATTACTTAAAAAATTCCGTGTCTTGGAATTATAGAAGTGGGGCTTACCGCCAATTATTTCGGGATAAATGAAAAAACTAGCAGGGTTTATGGTAAAATGAAGGCGTTGTTATAACGTAGAAAGACAACTAAAGGTGTGCCATTTATTATCAATCATGGCCATCCATATACAGTATTAGTAAAAAAGGGGGGGAAGGGATGGAGGAGATTCCAAGGTCAACGAAAGAAAGTATTGTGAAAGAGGAAATAAACCAATTATACCAACAGGGCTTTATCACTGAAAAAGAGTTTCACCGCTTTATGCAGACCTATCAGCAGTACCGTATGCAGCGGATAAAAGAAATTGCTCAACAATTGCGGGAGCAAGAGGGACCGGTTGTTATCCAGGAACCACAATCAGCTGATTCATCCAATGAATTAATCGAGTCGCCTGCTATAAAAACAGAACAGACCGTTTCATCAACACAAACACCTGTTAAAGAGACGAAAGAAAAGCAGTCAAAACCTAAAAAGTCGAGTGAACAAATTCGGGAACGAAATATTACTTGGTTATTGAGTATAGGCGTTGTGTTCTTATTGATCAGTGGTTTAGTGGTCGCAACGTCGACATGGGATCAAATGGGAGCGCTGATGAAAGTTATTACATTACTAGGCGTTTCTTTATTCTTCCTTGGATTAAGTATCGTTTCTGGTAAATTCCTGAAAATTGATAAAACCGCTTTTGCATTTCTTACATTAGGAAGTTTATTGCTCCCCATCGGAATATTAGCGATTGGTTATTTCGGTTTATTAGGTTCCTATTTAACAATTGGTGGCGAGGGCAGGTATATCTTGGGGATGATGTGTACATTCATTCCACTCCCATTATATATGAGAAATGCGATTGTTAATCGATCTAGGTTATTTGTCTGGATTTTCTTTTTATTCTTATCCTTTTTTGTTGGCTTTCTGTTTGCGGCTATTCAAGTGCCGAGAGATCTTTTTTATTTATTTATTATGATCTATAATGCCGGTTTATTATATGTCTATCACCGCTTTCACCGTCAACAGCAATCAAAAATTTTGTTGTTTTTAAAAGAACTACCAGCTTATGCGCAATTGAATTTGATTGTTTCTACATTACTGATGCTGGTGATCTTTGAACAGGAACTATTTTATAGCTTTAATATCTTAGTGACTGCGCTTCTCTATATGGCCATGGTATTTGTCTATAATACTAAGGCCTATCAGTTTGTTTTTATTGCCTTGTTTGCATATGGCGTGTTTCAGCTCACAGAATCCTCTTGGCTGCAGTCTATTGATGTTTTTGTTTATGCTTTGTTAGGTGCTGGATATTTAGCCCTTGCCTATATAATGAGAAAGAATACATTTGTCGAGAAGGTATTCCACTATACAGCAGGGATTATTTCTCTTTTTGCTTTTATTTATATCAGTTTTCAAGGCCTAATGATAAGGGAAGGATCAGACTCTTGGACATTGCTGCTGGCTTACTTCGTCATTGCCGGAACCTATATTTACCTATCCAATATCACGAATAAACAGGTATTCCGCTGGCTGGCTCCAGTCTTTCTTGTCAGTGTTGGCATACAGCTTTGGAATGCTGCGATTGAGCCTTATTTTATCATAAGTTGGCATTTTTTTATGTTTATCTATGCCGCGCTTCTGTTTTTTATGATTGGTTTCAGAAGACAATGGAAATATCTCCAAGCAATTGGAACAAGTACGTATTATGTTAGTGCAGGAGTTATGTTATTCACCTTGCTTTATGGATGGCTACTAGGAGAATTTATCGAACTGGCCATAATGCTGGTTTTATTAGGAATCCTTAGCCTGCTTGTATCGACTTCTGCAAAGGTTGTAGAGAAACAAGTGGCCGTATGGCTGCATGCGATTAGTTGGATTCTGGCTCTGTTTGTGATTTATCCTGAGGTAGTGGAGCAGATTCCAGCTTATCAAGTGAGATTGGATATTCCATTTCATGTTGCTGTATCTTCTATTGTTTTATTAGCGGTATGCAAAGTTTGGGATCATACGAATAAATCCGGTTTAGCGCAGGCAGCCTTCTACGTTGGCCAAGTCGGTTATTATATAGCCGTTTTACAAGCGGTATTTTATTACTATAACGATGGGCAGTTGGTTCGATCGTTCATCTTTTTAATTGGTATTGGCTTGGCGTATTGGCTGGTACAACGCTCTCGGCTGCAGCCGCTATGGAGCCTGGTATCTGTGATTACACTGTTTTTCTATATGTCCTTGTATAGTTTCTTTCCAATCGATTCGGTGCAAGGCTATGCTTGGTATATGATGTTTGCCCCTGTCCTTTTGTTAGTAGTTGACGGGTATGGAGGAAAGTATATCAGGGAGTTAAAACCATATTTCTTTTGGCTGGCCCATGTTACGCTGATTGGGGTAATGCTGTTCCTTTGTATCGATTCGATCTTTGATCATTCGATTCATCCAACTATTATGCTTATCACCCTTACCATTTATCTATACAGTACTTTCGTGAAGAAAAAAGAATGGCAGATTAAGTTGTTTTTATATGCGGCTATGTCGATGATCCCATGGCTAATCATGATGCATATTCTCTATTACAATATAATCTCTCAGTTACCAATTGAGTATGCAGCGATTATAGCAAGTATCCTGTTCTTTGGTGTATGGTGGTTCGCCCCATCTGTCTGGAAAAAAAGAATGGAATGGTATATGATTCCATTCATTCATGTAAATCTACTTGTGACGGTAATTACCTTATCCATTGAAACAGTAGTTGAAATCATCATTCTAATCGGTTGGATGGTGTTAAGTTTATATTTACTACATGTTCGGAAATGGTTAGTTTTCAGCTTAGTCCCAGTGATTGCTTCCATTATAATGTGGATGCAGCAAGAATGGATCACAGAAACAGATCAACTTATGGTTGTAAGTGTGTTCTTCTTCATCTTGTTAATAGGGACTGGAAGATACTTGTTTACAAGTCTCTATACGGAATCGAAGAACAAGGTGACAGAAGTAGATTGGTATACGGTTGGCGCCCTCTTTTATGTTGCCTATGAGTTTATCCTTTCATTAACAGTAGACAATGTTTGGCTGCGGGTCATTCCATTTCTAATGATCGCAAGTTGGTTATCTTTACAAATCAATCGTCTCCAAAAAGGCATAGAGAAGAAGATTTATATTACCTTATCTAGTGTTTCTATTTTGCCTGCTTACTATTTAGTATTATCAGAATATCTGGATCTTGTTACGCCGCTGCTACATGCTGAGCTTCGAGCATTGCCGATTCTAACTTTGTCGATTTTATTGGCCACACGAACATGGAAAGACAAAAAACAAGTTATGAATCACATCCAAACCGTTATACTTGTAGTCATCACGGTTTATCTCATTCATGATGCGATTCAGAGCAGTACGATTTGGGATGCACTCATTATTGGTACACTCTCTCTAGCGGCTTTCTTATTAGGTATGAAGTTTCAGATCAAATCTTATTTCTTTGTCGGGCTAGGGACATTGCTGTTTAATGTTATGTATCAAACAAGACCTTATTGGGGGAATATGCCCTGGTGGGGCTATCTATTGATTGTTGGTTTGTTACTGATTACGATTGCCAGTTATAATGAGTGGCAGAAACAGCGTGAATCAGAAGGAAAACTTGTGCAGTTCATGAAAAAAATAATCGCTCGATTGAAAGAATGGAATTAGTGAGAAAGATAAACTAGTTGATTGGAGTGGAAGGCGGCGACTCCTGGGGGATTAGCGAGACAGGTGAGACCCCGCAAGAGCGAATGCAGTGGACCCATAAAATTGGACACTCATTTCCTATGCGGTTAATGTAAAGTTCTCTCGATAAGCCACTGGACTTTTTCGATTTAACTTTGATTTAATTCGTAAATGGTTGTAGTAATACATGTATTGATCCAATTCAATTTTAAAATGCTCTATGCTGTCGAACTCCTGTAGATACAGGAATTCATATTTAAGTATTCCAAAAAAGTTTTCTATGACGGCATTGTCATAACAGTTCCCTTTACGGGACATACTCTGTCTAATCTTATTTTCCTTCAGCTTTTTTCGATATTGGGGCATACGGTAATGCCAGCCCTGATCAGAGTGGATCAAGAGCTTGTCGCCTTCCTTAATGGATTTTAATGCTTGATCCAACATCGTTTCCACTAAATCAAAGGTAGGTCTGGTTTGAAGGGTATAGGTAATGATTTCGCCGTTAAAAAGGTCTAATACCGGAGAGAGATACAGTTTCTCCCCGAATAATTTAAATTCCGTTACGTCTGTCACCCATTTTTGATTTGGCTTTTCAGCCTTAAAGTTACGTTTCAAAATATTGGGGGCTGCTTTCCCGTATGCTCCTTTGTAAGATTTATATTTTTTTATTCGGACTATACATTGGAGCCCTAAATCTCTCATTAGCCGCAAGACTTTCTTTCTGTTTATTTCGTATCCTTTTTCCTTGAGGACATCTGTAATACGGCGATAGCCATAGCGGCCCTTGTGTCGGTGATAGATGAACGTGATCCTTCTTTTCCACTTGCGGTCGGGATCTGGCTGTTTCCAGCTGTTCACAATATGGTAATAGGTGCTTCTTACCAGGTTGGCTACCTGTATCATCTTGATCACCGGAAATGCGTGCCTTAGTTCGAATATTACTTTCGCTTTGACTTTGTTGGTGATGTCTCTTTCTGAACTAAGGCTCTTAACTTTTTTAAATAGGCGTTCTCCATGCGGAGGTACTCGAGTTCCTTTTCCAACTCTTCTCTTGATTGGCTGGAAAGATCTGCGGAAGTATGTTTCTTTTGATTACGAGATGTCATAATAGATGGCCCCTTCTCTTTTGATTCAAGGGCATCTACTCCACCTGTTTCCCACTTTTTCCTCCACCTACGAACCATACTGGGATCCGGGATATGGAAAAGGGCTGATGCCTCTCGAATGGAATAATTCGTCTCGTTCATGAATTGAATTACCCTTAGTTTAAAGGCTGCCGGATAATTTGTATAGGGAAAATTAAACGCTTGGTCTCCATGATGCTGAAATAACAATACCCAATAACGGATTACCGATTCGTCAATGCCGGATTGCTTTGCCAGGTCACGATAACTAATGATTTCATTTTCATATCGTTGGGCTACTAGCAGCTTAAACTCATTACTATACTTGGACATTTTCAAGACCTCCTAATGTTGGATGGAGTGTCCAACATTAGGTGAGCAGCCCACGAAGCGATGGGAGGCTCACCGCACGCCCCCCGGAAAGCGTCCGCCTGCAACGGAAATCAACGGTGTATAAGGTCTCACGTTATGTTACGGGCTTTATTGCAATTTACATTGAACGGCATGTATTTTTACAAAAAGCAATTATGAAATTGATTCTATTGAATCAAATTTTATAATTCAATTTAATAATCCCTGCTTCTCTTGCTGATTTGAATATGATCAAGCTGGCAGGACCTACAATAAGACCCCATACTCCAAATAATTTTAGACCTAGATACATGGATATTAATGTGGCAAGTGGCGAAAGGCCAAGATGCTGTCCCATTACTTTTGGTTCAACGGTTCTTCTTATGACAAGCAATATAACAGCCAAAATGGCTAATTTTGTTCCGACTACTGTATCCCCAACTAATAGATGGTATAAAGACCACGGCGCCATGACAATGATGGAGCCTATAATAGGGATTAAATCAATAATCCAAATGATAATCGCCATCATGAGTGCTACTTTGGGTTGAATTAATAAAAGTCCTAATAATGTCGCTGCAAAGATGATGAGTGAAACGAGAAACTGTGCTTTAAAAAAGCCAATTACGACAGAGGAAAGACGTGTCGTCATAAATTTAAACTTCTCTGCAGTTTTATCCGTCATATACTTATAAATACTAATTTTTAAACGCGGCAAATCGATCATAAATAAAAATAAAGCGATTAGATATACAAGGAAGCTAACTAGGTAATTGGGAATATAGGATAGGAAGGCACTAATCTTTTCAATACTCACATATTGTTTAAGCCCTGTAATTAACGTATCAAAAACATTGTTAATTTCTTCCGTAAAGGCTTTGACAACTTCGTCGGGAAAATCCTGTGCGACATGTTTTAAATTTTCTTCATAATTATGCCAAATACTCGTAATATTGTTAATATAACTTGGTGCATCCTCTATAATTTTAATACCTTGCGCCACAACCTTCGTAGAAATAAAAAAGATCGTGAAAGCGAGGATTAAGGTAAAAAGTGTAAAAACAATAATAATCGAAAATTGGCGTTTTAACTTAACCTTTGTTTGGATAAAGGTAACGATGGGCTCCAAAATAATAGCCGTAAACAACGCTAATATCAGTGGTACAGATATAGGTAAAATAAAGTAAAATAAAACAGCCGCTAATACAATAAGAATAAAAGCGATAATATATTTCTTTTTCAAAAGTCTAGACAAAATGGCCCCCCTTACACATACGATTTCTCCTTACTATTATATATGGAAGAGGCACTAATAAACAATCTATAATCCCTTAAAAGCTGGGATTATTTTGCAATAAAAAAGAACATGAAGAAAGTTAAGGGCATCTTCATGTTCTACTTTTTGAACGATCTCTCATATTTTCGATTCGTATTAATCGGCAAACACGGATAGATCTTTATAAATTTTTTCAAGCATTTGCTGACATTGTTTTACAAGGTGATCTGGAAAATATTCATCTTCTCCATATTCCACGCCATGAGGATAATAATGTTTACCTAGAATCGGGGTCATAAGTTGAATGAAAGCATCATGTGCTCCCACATCTCCTTGTGTTGCATAGCCCTGAACTCGTAAATAGTATGTCCCTTCACGAATTTGAAATTTGTGGTCATAAGTGACACGCTCATAATCCCATTGTCCCGCTCTTACCATAGCGTTTTCTTCCATTACTTCATCCAATCGATTCAAGTCCATATGTAATGTTTCAATTTTGGTATTTTCAAATTTCAAGGTATGTACCTCCTTTGTGATCCAATTGATTGATCGGTTTACTTTTAACATGAGAAGAATTATTTATTCCTCTTATATAATAGTCGAAAAATCAAGAACTTGCAATGTTATGAGTTCGTTGAAAGGGAAGATTAGTTAAAAGGTGACAATTTTTAGGCGAATGATTTTCTAGTTTGGAAAGGAAAAAATTAAACCATGAGAATCCCTGCATTCTATCTATTATTCATTTTCATTGAGAAGAAAACAATGTTAGAATGGAATCATTATATACATAATAAAAATTAATTAGGGATAAAGAGAGAATGTTTTTTAGAGGAAGGAGGGTCAAGGCTGCGTACTTTTGTTCGTGTTTGTATTATAACGACACTTATTTTTATACTGATGATTTTTACACATTCTACTAATGAAGATGATGAACCTTTGAAAGATCAAAATTCTGCCACTCCCCCTAAAATTGATTATTTTATGGATGATGAAGATACAATGGAGGATACAACTCGTCCCCAGGAAGGGCTATCTGTCTATATTGGGAAAGACAGCCAGGCAATTATAGAAGATTATGGAAAGCCAGAAAGAATTGAACCATCTGCCTATGGGTATGATTGGTGGATATATAGAGGTTTTAATGGAACATATATGCAGGTCGGCGTTACAAAGAAAAAGGTTGTCACGATTTATGCGATTGGGAACCAATTAAATGTAGCTCCTTTTACGATTGGCCAGCCTGTTGAGGATATTTTTCGATCGACTATTTTAGAAACGGAGATTACAGCTTCCACAGAAGATGGGACATATCGATTTGAATTATCCGAGGAGGATTTATATATTCGTCCACTTGTCCCTTTAGGTGAAATATTCGCCCAATTATCCATCGACAAATATACAGGGACTTTATCTAGTATCCGTTTTTTAGATAAAAAAACACTTATTACCCAAAAACCATATGAATTAGTTTACAATGGAAGGCTGTTAGAGCCGAAAGAATTACAAAGGGATGATTGGCGGGCAATTGAAGAAGGAAGCAAACAACAAGTATTTGATATTACAAATATTATTAGGGAACGCTTTGATTTAAACCCCTTAAAATGGGATGAAGAAGTGTCGGCCGTTGCATACGATCATAGTAAGAATATGGCAAAACTTGGCTATTTTTCCCATGATTCACCCGAAAACGGTTCGCTTGCGGAAAGACTGGATTCACAAGGAATTGAATACGATGCAGCCGCAGAAAATATAGCCAAAGACTATATAGATGGTCCTGCTATAGTAGAAGGTTGGCTCAATTCTGATACCCATAGGAAGACGTTATTGGATGATAAGTATACAAATTTAGGTGTAGGGGTTTATCAAAAGTATTATACTCAAACTTTTATTGAAGTAGAATAAGAAGTGCTGCAGGTACTTCTAAAGTCATGATATTTTATGCAACTCGCTCATACATGAATTTGTCCTTTACTCACTTTTTTGTCAGGCAAACATAATCTATATATAGGATTATTGTATAGGCGAGGTGGGACGTAATGAGTAAAGATCTTCATCCTTCTGTGAAGGAATTTAAGGAATTTATTCAGCAACATCCTCATTTAATTAAAGCGGTTCGACGGGAAGAATATACGTGGCAAGAGTTATTTGAGGATTGGTATTTACTTGGGGAAGACGACCCTAAGTGGAAAAGTGAAAGCTCAAGTAAAACAGAAAAAAATGCAAATAAAGATGGAGAAAGTAAATTATCAATCGGCCAAATCACAAAGATCTTAAAGAATATGGATGGAAATCAATTGCAACATCATATTCAGCAGCTAAGTCAGGCAATCGGCGCGGTACAAGGTGTGTTGACCCAATTTAGTCAATCAGGCGGTCAAACAGGTACACCATCATCAGGCACACAACAACCAAGAGCTAATAATCCTTTTTCTTTCAGAAAAGATTAGGGAGGGAAAACAATGCGACAAGAAATCATTCAATATATTTATAACAAGAGAGAATTGCAACAGTTTTTAAGGGAACAACCACAATGGTATCGGAAATTATCACGAGAACCAGAACAGCTTGAACAATTTGAAGTTGCCTCTTTACACTATTTTAAAAAGACGATCCCTCACCGTATTGAAAAATTTTCAAACAATATGCATATGGCATCCATGATGATGAATATGCTTCAAGCATTTAACACCTCAAAGTAAATAAGATTTCTGGTATGAAGCTCTTCCTTTTGTAAAAACTAAAAGGGAGGAGTGATAATCATGTGGAGATTCATTTTTTTATCGATTATATTCATTTTAATCACGGGTTGTGGTCAAAAAATACCTGAGCCTGAATCTTTTACAGCCGAGGCATCGGAGTTAGGGAAGAAAGATTCCGATATTCAAGTACAACATTTTGTTGAAGGAAACCGTGTCAAAGTAGAATGCTTTGTTCCGGAGGTATCTTTTAACAACGCGGATAGAAACTCCGCCAAAATCAATGTATATATTGATGGAGAATTCCACGATGAATACGATACGGCAGCTTTCGTTATAAAAAATTTAGAGGCTGGATCACATAAGATGAAAATAGAAGTTGTCGGATTAAATGAACAAACCTTCCAATTATCAAAGAGCTTTGAGGTGACTATTTTTTAAATCATGATGTGTATAAAGCTAGTAAAAATCACAAATTGTTACGTCAAATTGTGAAGAATTGTCGCAACCGTATGCAAAACATGATAAAATAGCGATTGGAGGTGAGCATATGCTTGCTACAATCGAAACGGTGCAATTACTAGAAAAAGCCGATAGCATTGGCATGCAAATTATCCATTCAGAAGTTGCTGATAAATATAGATTTTATTACAATAAATTGCAAGAGAATCCAGAGACTCAAAGGAAGATCAAGTCATTTCTTGAGATGAAGGATTTATACGAAGACGTTCAAAGATTTGGACGATACCATCCCGATTATAAAGAAATTATGGTGAAGACCCGGGAGCGGAAAAGGGAAATGGATTTAGATGAAAACATTGCTAATTTCCGAAGGGCAGAAAACGAGCTACAATCTTTATTAGACGAAGTGAGTATCATGATTGCTCGATCTGTTTCAGAACAAATAAAAGTCCCTACTGGAAATCCATTTTTCGAGACAGGTTCATCTTGTGGTGGAAATTGTGGCACCGGTGGGGGTTGTGGTTGTTCTGCCTAGGTCATTTAAAGGGGAAGATATATGTTTAGTGAAAGACAGGGATTGATCATTTGGTTATATAATTTGAAGAATGTGAAAACCTTAAGAAGATACGGCAATATTCATTATGTATCCAAAAGAATGAAGTATGTAGTCATGTATACTGCACAAGCGGAGGCAGAGGAAAAAGCGGAAAAACTAGCTTATATGCCTTTTGTCAAAAAAGTTGAATTATCAAATAAACCATTTTTAAAAACGGTGTATGAAAATTCGAAGCCAGACAAAGCAAAAGAATATGACTATCGAATTGGTTTGTAAATATGAATAAGCTGTTATAGAAGAAAAAGAAATCCTGTTTTTTGGTTGGACAAGATCTTCCTTCTTCTATGACAGCTTTTTATCGTGCAAAACAATAGGCGTTTTGAACCGATATCTTTAGTAGAATGACTAAGGAGAATTGCAGTGAAAAGACATATTATTTTGACCCTTATCCTGCTTTTTTTAACTGGGAGTACATTATTTTATCAATGGAAAGTTTATTCCTCGAATGATGAAAAAGTTACCATATCAGCCAATGAAGTGGTTTATATGAAACATGTACAAGGACAAATTCAAATCAAGCAAGTGATTAAGGACTTACCCAATCAGCTATTTAAGTTGAAAATTCCGGATAAACTAAATGATATTAAATGTGATGTGGGAAACAATCAAATATGTTCATTAAAGAGTAGTCACATCGAGGTGGAAGAAGAAGAAATCAGTTTTACTTATACGATTACAACCCCTAAACAGAAGCCTAAAAGTTTCCTCCTAGAAGATTGGCTTATTCAATTAGAGGGTGTTGATATTCAATCACATAAGATCCAACTTAGTGAATTTGACTGGAAAGAGGGAAGTTGGGTTGGGAACACAAGAGAAACAACCAAGAAAAAAATGGATCTTTTAGGTTATTATTATTTAGAAGGGCTAGAAAAAGACGTTATCTTGTACTGGCAACAGAAACCTTTACATATCGTTGATCTTCATGATGAAGTGTCTCTGTTTTCGACTAAGGAAAACAAAAAAATGGGGAAAATCAACTATAGGCCATTTAGTGAAGAGCCCTTATATCTGATCCTTACTGATCAGCATAAGGAAATAAAAAAAGATCGATTATGGATTATGCCACCAGAAGATAATGGGAAAGATCTTCAGCAACAATGGGTGATAATGGATATAGAAAATGCTTTTTTGTTCAAATCAGAGGAGGAGTGGCTCGCCGAAGTATTAGCCGCAGTCATATTAGGCGAGCCACCGAAAGATTCTAAGGCAAAAAAAATGTATACAGAAATAGATCGTTATTTTTCCATAGAGCAAGTAGAAGAATGGAAGCAGATGCTTCAAACCTATACACAAAAACAATTAAAAAGTAGAGATCTTGACTTAATGTTAAGTGAAATTTTAGGAGGAAAGATTCGCTTTTTTACTCATAATACGGACAAAGATCAACCATTTTCACCATTGATCCAATATGATTCTAGAAAGGCGCGATTAAATGGAAAAGATATAGGAGAATTTGATGTGTTCCATAAGAATGATAAATGGCTAATGGATGTCCTCCCCCTATTAAAGGCGTTAGATTTTCAAACACAAATAATGGATCAGAACATGGTTCAAGTGGATAAGGGGAAGATCCATTATCGCTTTTATCCCAATAAACGGTTTTTTGATTTAAATGGACAACGATATGGCGTCGGCGAAGCACCTGTCATTTTCTATCAAGAAACGATCTTAATGGAGGTTCCCTTTATTCATACGTTATTTAACGTAGAGATAGAACAAGATGAAAATACGATTCATATTAAAGAAAAATAACCCTGCAATTTCTGCAGGGTCCTTCCATTGCCGTCTAAACGGTTTAGAAGGCAAAAGGGAGAGGAGAAACCGGAGGAAGAACTTAAGGGGAATGTAAGTCTTCTCCGCGGTTGGCAACAGCATCATTCTGATGCCGTTACGATTATTATGGCCTATAAATAAAAGAAATATACTTATTTAGCCAAAGAAAGATGAGCAGCATAAAGTAGAACTGTATATTTCATTTGTTAGGTAATTTAGATTGTGGTAGGATAAAGTGAAACTTCAATAAGATTTGGTGACGATATGAGAGTAATTTCTGGAAATTTAAAGGGAAGGCCGTTAAAAGCAGTACCGGGAAATGGAACAAGACCGACAACAGATAAGGTAAAGGAAACGCTATTTAATATTATTGGACCTTATTTTACAGGTGGCATCGCCCTCGATTTATTCGCTGGTAGTGGCGCCTTAGGAATCGAAGGATTAAGTCGTGGCATGGAAAAGGTTATTTTTATTGATAAAGACCGTCAAGCCATTCAAACAATCAAAAACAATGTTCAAAATTGCAATTTGAACAGTCAAGTAGAAATCTATCGAAATGATGCAGAGCGAGCCTTAAAAGCTTTAATGAAAAGGGATATCCAATTCAATTATATTTTCTTGGACCCTCCTTATCATCGACAAAAATTAGAAACCATCTTACATACCATTGAAAAAAATCATCTGCTTATCCAGCAAGGTATGATTATAGTGGAACATGATTTTGAACTTTCACTGCCCGCGACCGTGGGAGAATTACATTGTGATAGGACAGGTCAATTTGGAATTACGGCTTTATCCATTTATAAAGAAGTAGCAAGGGGGACATCATGAAAAGTATTGCAGTTTGTCCAGGGAGTTTTGATCCCGTTACAATGGGGCACGTGGATATTATTCAAAGAGGAGCAAAAGTATTTGACGAAGTTCGGGTTGCGATTTTGAATAATTCTTCAAAAAACCCTTTATTTTCACTTGAAGAGAGGGTGGAGCTCTTAGAAGTCGTAACAAAAGACTTTGACAATGTCATTGTCGATACTTTTGATGGTTTGCTTATTGATTATGCGAAAAGTGTAAATGCGAACGCGATTATTCGCGGATTAAGAGCTGTTTCAGACTTCGAATATGAGATGCAAATGACATCTATGAATCGAGTATTAAATGAACAAATTGAAACATTCTTTATTATGACGAATAATCAATATTCCTTTTTAAGTTCAAGCATTGTAAAAGAAGTAGCCAAATATAAAGGGAACATTTCTGAACTAGTCCCTAGTGAAGTGAAAAAAGCACTTGATAAGAAATTTAGTGAATGAGTTTTAGGAAAAGCTGTATTTATCCATTGAAAATTTTCAGGATAAATACAGCTTTTTTTAAAATCGGGTACGGCCCATCTTTTTAATATAGAAGAAAATATAAATGGTCAGGGAGATAATCGTAAATAAAGGACCTATTTTGCTAAATGTAAGCAAAATCGTTTCCCACCATCGATCATGGTCTTGAAGAAAAACAGGAACAGCTGTCTCGATTGCCTGAATATGAAAATAATTGGAAAAGGGTTTCCAAAGTAAAACCGTAAAAATACTTGCAAGAAATCCATGCAACACACGTGCAAAGAAAAACGGTTTATAAGCAATATCAGTGGTTGCTAATATGCTAGCCACCTGAGCATGAACACTAAAACCACTAAAGCCAAGAATGAAACTAACAATGATGGCTTGTTGTAGTAGTATAGTACCTTGGACTTCACTTGCCATTTGACTCCCTAATGTAATTTCAAAAATTCCAGCGACTAAAGAGTTGCCAAATTCCTTTGGTAATTGAAAAATAGGCAAAATGTAGTCAAGTAAAGATGCGATCGCTGGTGTAAAATGAAGGTGAAATAATAATTTATTGATCACAGAAAAGAGAATAATGAATCCGCCAATCATAAGTAAAGTATGAATGGATGACATGACGGCATCGCCTAGCAGTTTCCCGATCGGCTTTTGATTATGAATTCTTGTTTGATGTAAAGCCGATAATGCTTCTGAAATATTGGGTATTGCTTTTTTTCCCTTATGTTTTTTTAGCCTTTTTTCTTTTACACCATAGAAACGCATAATAAAACCAACGAAAAAATTACCTAAATAATGCGCGGCGGCTAATAAAAAACCTAAACGAGGATTATGGAAAAAGCCTACTGAAACGGCACCAAAAATGAATAATGGGCTTGATGAATTTGTGAAAGAGACCAACCTTTGCGCCTCTACTTTGGTTAATTGCTTTTCTTGCCTTAGTCGAACCGTTAGTTTAGCGCCAGCAGGAAAACCAGTGGCCATGCCCATGGCCCAAGCGAATCCTCCAACTCCGGGAACACGGAAAAAAGGTCTCATAAAAGGCTCGAGAAGAACCCCCAAGAATTTAACAACCCCAAACCCAATTAATAATTCGGATATGACAAAGAAGGGGAAGAGCGAAGGAAAGACAATTTCCCACCACATTTTTAATCCGCGTATGGATGCTTCTAATGAATCCTCTGGCAGAGTGATCATTGATATAGCCATTAAGGTAACTAAAAAAGCTAATAGTAATGTTTTCATTTTTGATAAAGTAAACCTACCCAATACTGTATACCCCCTGTCCAACATCCACAATATCAATATACTCATAAAAATCACATTTAGACCATAAGATGTTCGAGGAGGCGATGGGGCATACTGAAATAGGCTTAGCACTAGGGTCTGGAGGCATGAGGATTCAAACCATAAACAATAACGATAAGAACCCCCTTTTAAAACATAATAGGGGGTTGCTTGTATTCATAATCACGCAACTTTGATCTAAAGGGTTCTTGTAATCCATGTGCATAAATCTGTGTGGCTTTTATATCGAGCGCTAGCATTTGATTTTGTTGTGCAGAGACTTTGGAAATCAAGGGGATTTCTAAGTCTTTTTTTATTGTCCTTAAATATTTTTGTCCACTGTGACTCATTCCAAGCAGGCGAATGTATTGTGGTTTTCTTCCCAAGGAACGGATCTCCTTTTTATGTACATTTAGAAGAACTTGAGTTGAGATTCGTTGTAACCTTGTCCATGTATATCTTTTTGTTTTCATTGTTTCCATGAAACTTTGAAAGTCTTTGGCAGTTTGTGCGGCCCGGATAAATCGATTTTCCAAACCTTCTTCCATGTCATAAATGGATTTTAATTCTTCACTACTCTTAGATAAAATTTGGTATTGTAAATAATCCCAATAATTTTCCCAGGAATGAAGTTGGCCGAAATGAGAAAGGTAACTTTGTAATTCGGAAAAGCTAGTCTTCGGAATATATTCTTTAATTGAATCGGTTTGATCTGTTTGTTGTATTCTATTTCTTATGGAAGTAGCACTCGCTATATTTGTTTCATTAAATGCGGGATCATGATACCCAGCGTTCTTTCTTTTTACCGTAATAAATTGTATATGGGGATTGATATCAGAAGCGGCATCCATATAGTGAAACCCGAGAATATTATTTGGTTTGGATAAATCAATCAATTCATTCTTTGGATGCAAAGCCTCATAGGCTTTTGATAAAGCAGAAGGATAACTCATTCCCATTTTAATAAAATCTTTTATATATTTTTCATATCGCAAACGATGTTGCTTTAAAAAGTCAATCGTATGATGAAATTCAGTGATCTGACCTGATTCACTCCCGAAGCAAATATGGCTACAGTTTAATGCATTAAGTAAATAAACAGCTCCATAAGCAAAAATTTCAGCTTTTTGTACAGAAAAAGCGAAGGGTAACTCAATTACAAGATCAATTCCAGCTGATAATGCCATTTTGGCTCTAGACCACTTTGAAACGAGAGCAGGCTCTCCTCTTTGTAAGAAATTGCCACTCATGATGCATATCGCGACATCAGCATGTGTTTCCTCTTTAGCTTTTTGTAATTGATACAAATGTCCATTATGAAATGGATTATATTCTACTACAATTCCTACTGTTTTCATGACTTGCTCCCCCCGAACGTTACTTTCTATTATGATACTAAAGGTTGGAGGAAAATAAAAACAACTTCATTTTATAAAATAAACATAATGTAATTATGGTAAACAAAGAAATTGATAAGACTTTTTTAAGAAAAAATGGGTAAGCTGATAATGTACATATATTGACAAACGAGAACCTGAAAGCTATAATTACTTTTGTTGCCAAGAGGTGATCAACATGAAATGGACAGTTTCTCAATTGCAAAAAATGCGAGATTCTGAAGTGGAAATTGACCAAACTATTGATATTTCAAAGGATCTTACAAACAGAAATTCAGAAATTAGGGACGCTTCTCCGATCGAGATTAAGGGGAATATTAAAGTAGATTCTCAAGAAGCAACCTTTCATCTGCAACTGAAAGGTACTTTAATTTTACCTTGTGCTCGTACACTAGTGGATACTGAATATCCGATCGATATTTCTTCAACAGAAATTTATTCACTTAATATGAATAAAATTTCAAGTGATGATATAGACGAAAACGTGCATGAACCTGAAAACGGAGTAGTGGATTTAATTCCGGTCATAGAAGAATTGATCCTTGTGAATATTCCGATGCAAGTCTTTTCACAAGAAGCATTGAATAGAGACACGCTGTCGGGAAAAGATTGGAATGTTATGACAGAAGAGCAATATCTAGATGAAAAACAGAAGGATAAAAAAGTAGATCCTCGTCTAGCTGGCCTTGCTGCCTTACTAGATAACGAAGAGGAATAATACTTTTCTGATATCTATTTGATTTTAAGGAGGTGGGAATTATGGCTGTACCAAAAAGAAGAACTTCAAAAACAGTGAAAAGACAACGTCGGACCCATTTTAAACTACAAGTCCCAGGCATGGTTGATTGCCCAAACTGCGGAGAGAAGAAACTTGCTCATCGGGTTTGCAAAGCTTGCGGAACTTATAAAGGTAGCGAAGTTGTGAACAAATAATTATTGCAATAAAAAGTGCGAAGAGACCATGGCTCTTCGCACTTTTTTATTGCAAGAAAAGCGCAAGCGCCCGTCTAGCGACGTACAAACTTTTTAGGGGCCTAGACGAGATAAAGGAAACACAGTGAGCCTGATAAGGCGAACTGATGTTGACTTATCGTAGGAAGGCACCGAAAGTTTGCTAGTCGCTGGGCGCTGGAGCTGGACAAGAAAAGCGCAAGCGCCTGTTTAGCGGCGTACATGCTTGGAGAATAAGGTTCAAAGGCTAAATACGCGCCGTCCTGGCGCAACGCCTTTGTGACCAACATCCTGTTGGCCTCCGTCCTGGCGCAACGCCGTTTTGACCAACAACCTGTTGGCCACTGTTGTCTTTCTTTCGCTTTTCTTTGCAGGCTGATTCTATCTTTCAGTGTAGTGGCATATACTTACAAAAAAGTAGAGGTGATAAAATGACAACTTCACGGCAGGATGCTTGGTCTGCGGATGAGGATCTTCTATTAGCTGAATTAGTGTTATCTCATATACGCGGGGGTAGTACACAACTTAAAGCATTTGAAGAGGCTGGAAAGAAATTGAAAAGAACCGCAGCCGCATGCGGGTTTCGGTGGAATTCTAATATTAGAAAACAGTATAAAGAAGAAATTAATCAGGCAAAAAAGGCTAGAAAACAACTTAAGATGGGGGAGGCTCCAGCGACCACTACGGATTCGCAGGAGATGGAGAACAACCAGTTAGCGCAACAGCCGTCTTCTACAATATTGGCAAACGCCACCTCTCTTCTTGGCGAGATAGAAAAAGAATTAGCTGAATTAGATTCCTATAAAACAGAAAATAAGCGTTTAAAGGAGGAAATAAGAAATTTAGAGGCCCTTAATGTAACAGCTAATGAAAAAGTAAAAGAAGTGGTTGAAAAATATCAGCAATTAAAAAAAGATTATCACTCTTTAATGTATCTTTTAGATAAGGCTAGGAAAATAGCAGATGAATTTACGGAAGAATCGGCTGGTAAGCAGGTTGAAGTAAAATAGGAAAAGGAGCCGAATGTATGCGTCGGCTCCTCTTTCTGTCAATTATAGCGTTTGTGACTGGATTGGTTCTTCAGGAGGTGCTTTGCGGACAAAACACATAATCCCAGCGATGAGTAAAAGCAGAGCGGGAAGAAAAGCTATGCCAACAGAAATGATCCCCATTAACACCGCTCCGATAATATTCATCCAGCCGCCCACTTTTGGATTTTTATTACCGACAACATTAACGATCGCAATAATTCCAAGAATTAGTCCAATAATGGTTGCGATAATAATCGCCCATCCGAACCCGGAAAAGATGCTCAGAAAGCTATCCATTTCTTCCATTGATAAGGCTGGATCATTGGCAAGAGTGGGGTCATTCGCAACCTCATTTTTCACTGCATCTGATCCCATAAACAGGAAGAACATACCAATTAAACTGGTAAATGCACTTAATACGACCCCAATAACACCTAATGTAATTTCACCTGTTCTTTTCAAAAGAAATACCTCCTAGTTATAAATGTTTGCATACTAATATACGATGATAATGTAAAATAGTTTCATATATTATTAAAATTATTGAGGGGTGACTCCTTTAGGATACCAAACTAACGGCTCCTCTCCACGATCCCTTTCCATTTCATAATGGACCGGTTCAAATCCCATCTTTTCAAAAAAAGGTCGTGAGTTCATACGCGGATTTGTTTTAATCGGCATATTATAGCTCTTAGCATAGTCTACAAGGGCTTTGCCAAAACCCATTTTCTGATATCCAGGTAACACTTCTAGTTTCCACAATTCTAGATAGTCCTGTGGAGGGTTAAAATATTGATCATATTTAGCGGGGGTTTGATATAAACTCATCCTGGCAATTAGTTTATCACCAAAATAGATCCCATAGAATGGGGAAAAAGTATTATCTTCAATCATATTCGCTTGCAGATCATCTATCATGGACAGCTCTTGTATGCCGAATTCTTTAAATTTTTTAAATTCCTCTAGGGTTTTAAAATTAATCTTAAGCCTTTTCACACTTTGTGGCATATGCAAAACCTCCTTTTCTTACTCATCGGACACATCCTCCTTAAAAGTCATTGTATAAATTTAACTTAGATGTGTCCATGAAACTATACTAGCATCAATCTTTATGTCTGATAAATGAAATTTAGTTAGGAATATTATAATATAAACTTAATAAAAAATCAGTTTATTTTAATGGATTTTAATTTTAAAAATAAAGAATATAAAAATGCAGGTGATGATATGAAGATAGGAGTTATTGGTGGGGGTGCAGTAGGTCTGTTGTTTAGCACTTACCTTAGTTTAAATCATAAGGTTGTATTACTGACTAGGACAAATACACAAGCTACTGTCATTAATGAAAAGGGAATCGTATTATCAAATTCACATAAGGATATGAAATATGTTGTGACGGCATATTCTGATTTTGATAAATTAGAAAAGCAAGATTTAATAATCATTGCCGTTAAGCAATATGATCTTGCGTCCTTACTGAAGCATCTCTTGACTCTTCCCACTAATACACCACTTCTATTTATTCAAAATGGAATTGGTCATATTAAATTACTAGAAACATTGCCACATGAAACAATCTTTATTGGGACCGTTGAACATGGGGTGAAAAAAATCGGGGCAAATCACATTCATCACACAGGTATAGGGATAACGAATGTTGCCCTTTTTCGCGGAAGGAAAGAGAGTTTGATTGATTTTCCTGACAGTGTCAGCGAAGCATTTCCTTTTTGCTTTTACCAAAATTATCGAAAAATCCTGCTCGATAAATTAATCGCTAATAGCGTTATTAATCCTTTAACAGCTATATTTAAAGTGAAAAATGGAAGCCTTATCGAGAATCCCCATTATTACAAGGTATTTGAAAGCCTGCATGCTGAACTATCTTCGGTTTTCCCTGAAATAGATACAAAGCAGTCATTAGAAAAAATTATTCATATTTGTCATAGTACGAAAGAAAATCGCTCTTCCATGCTCAGTGATATGATTGCAGGCAGAAAAACGGAAATCGATGCGATCGTAGGAGCTGTTTTGGAACACGCCGAAAAAAAAGGAATGGTTTTACCTATTACGGCAACGATATTCGAAATGATCAAAGGAATGGAGAGAGAATACGGTTTCGAAGACATCTAGGACAATTTAATATCAATTTTTTCTTCATTTTGCTATACTTTTATCTACCTTTACCAATGCATGAAAGGGAGTTATTTAATGGAAATTGAAAGCATCGTCATTCCAGCAACGAACGACTTTGCTTCTCTTTATATGGAACAAAAAGAACCGGTGAAAGGTTTTTTTCATTATGATATAACAGAGAACGGGGTTTATGAAAAACGCTATAACGATTTAATGAAAAGGAATTTTAATCGAAAAGCGCTTGCCGCTTGCATAGAAAACTATATGGAGCGCTTCCCTACGTCTAATGAAACTAGGAAGTCACTTGAAAAATTACAAAATGACAAATCCACAGTTGTGATTGGAGGGCAACAAGCTGGATTATTAACAGGTCCGCTTTACACCATACATAAAGTTATTTCCATACTTAAATTGGCGGAACAACAGGAAAGAAATTTGGGGACTCCAGTTATTCCTGTGTTTTGGATTGCTGGCGAAGACCATGATTTTTTAGAAATTAATCATGTGTATGCTGAAGCAGGACGTAAGATGAAGAAGGTCAATTTCCCAGAACAAAAAGGTTTGAAAAAAATGGCCTCTGATATCGTATATAATAAAGAGGAAATGCAAAAATGGCTGGAGACCATTTTTATGCATTTAGGAGAACGAAAATATACGAAAGAAATGTTCGCTTCCGTGCTGGAAGCAAGTAATCGTAGTGAAACGATCACAGATTTCTTTACAACGATTATTATGTCGTTATTTAAAGATTATGGATTATTAGTGATTGATGCAGCGGATCGACATTTAAGGAATTTGGAAAAACCTGTTTTTTCAAAAGTGATTGATCAAGCATCTCTAATTACAGAAAAGGTCTTAACTCAGCAAAAGCTAATTCACCATTATGGATTCACTCGTATGCTTGATATTCATCCGCAATCAGCCAATTTGTTTTTATATGAGGGAAATGAGCGATTGTTATTGGATTATGATTCGAAATCAGATCGGTTTAAAGTTGAAAAAACAGATTGGCAAATGGATCGCCTAGATTTGTCTGAGAAACTGAAAGAGACTCCGGAGATTTTCAGTAATAATGTCGTTACAAGACCACTGATGCAAGAGTCTTTATTTCCATCTCTAGCTTTTATCGCCGGTCCAGGAGAAATTGCGTATTGGGGTGAGTTAAAACAAGCATTTGAATTATGGGATATGAAAATGCCCCCCCTTGTACCAAGGATAAATATTACATTTATAGAACCAAATATTGAACGGGATCTAGATGATTTACAACTAACGATTGAGGATGTTTTAAAAAATGGAGTGGAAAAACAACAAAAAACTTATCTTGATTCCGTAACAGACCGAGATTTGGAAATGATGTTGGATGATATGAACAAGTTTCTAGAAGAACGTTACCAATCTATTTTTGAAAGGCTTGAACATACTGAACGTGGACTTTTACCTCTTGCACATAAAAACTTAGCTTTTCATACAAAGCAAATTGAGTTTCTGAAAAAGAAAGCAGATTGGTATGTAAAAGAAAGGTATGAAAGTGAATTAGAGAAATATGATCGGGTTGAAAGATCTTTGCGTCCGAATGGCAGCCCACAGGAAAGGATATGGAATATCTTTTATTATTTAAATGAAAGAGGAGAGTCATTTATCCATGAATTAATGTCCCTGTCATTCGAGTTTGATGGAAGGCACAAAATTATTAAAATATAGTTTTTTTAGGGCTTCTAATTAGTCGGCTATTCGGCAATTAGAAGTCTTTTTTATTTGTAGGAAAAAAAGGTGGTGAAAAGTGGTAGGTTGTGGTAAATTAGAGATAGAAAGTGGGGGCATGTCTCATGTTCATGGGAGAATACCAACATAACATTGATACGAAAGGGCGTTTAATCGTTCCAGCTAAATTTAGAGACTCTCTTGGTGAATCATTTGTTATTACAAGAGGTCTTGACCAATGTTTATTTGGATATCCTCTTGATGAATGGCGCCAGTTGGAGGAAAAGTTAAAAACCTTACCGATGACGAAAAAGGATGCGAGGGCTTTTACACGGTTTTTTTTCTCCGGAGCGATTGAATGTGAGATCGATAAGCAAGGTAGAATCAACTTGCCCACCACATTGATTGGCTATGCAAAATTAGAAAAAGAATGTGTAGTTTTAGGCGTTTCTAATCGTATAGAGATTTGGAATAAAGGAATTTGGGAAGAATATTTTACAGAGTCAGAAGAATCATTTGCTGAAATTGCTGAGAATATGATTGATTTTGATATTTGATTGACCAATAGGGATAGAATAGGGGGGCATCATGTTTAAACATACGACAGTATTATTAAATGAAGCATCGGAAGGACTGAACATTCACTCTGACGGGGTATATGTTGATTGTACTTTAGGTGGTGGTGGCCATTCCCAAAAAATCCTTTCACAGTTATCAGACAAAGGACAATTAATCGCGTTTGATCAAGATGAAACAGCTATTGCTCATGTAAGGGAAACACTCTCTCATGAGAAAAGTAAGCTCACAATCATTCAAAGTAATTTTGTTCATCTTCAAGATCGACTTGCAGAGCTTGGAGTACAAAAGGTAGATGGGATACTATACGATCTGGGCGTCTCTTCACCACAGTTAGATGACCCGGAAAGAGGTTTTAGTTACCATCACGATGCACCACTTGATATGAGGATGGACCGTAGTAGTGCTGTTTCAGCTTATGAAGTTGTAAATAACTGGTCATATGAAGACATGGTACGAATTTTTTTCCAATATGGTGAGGAAAAGTTTTCCAAACAAATTGCTAGGAAGATTGAAGCAGCCAGAGAAAAGGCTCCTATTGAAACGACGGGTCAGCTAGTTGAACTAATTAAAGAAGGGATACCAGCACCTGCACGAAGAAAAGGGGGACATCCCGCTAAAAGGATATTTCAAGCCATAAGAATAGCGGTGAATGATGAGTTGCATGCATTTGAATCCTCACTTGAACAGGCGATTGAATTGCTTCGTCCGGGTGGGAGAATATGTGTCATTACTTTTCATTCTTTGGAAGATCGAATTTGCAAAACGGTCTTTAAAACAGCAAGTGAGGGGCCACCATTGCCACCAGGGATGCCAGTGATTCCTCAAGGCTATGAGCCAATATTGAAATTGGTTAACAGAAAACCAATTATTCCAAGTGAAGAAGAGTTAGAGGTTAATAATCGTGCTCGATCGGCAAAGTTAAGAATTGCTGAAAAGATATAGTACATATGTAAAGTATATTTTTAAGGGAGACGGAGGGACTTTTATTTGAGTAATTTAGCCCGAAAACAACAATATCAATATCAACCAGCACAACAGCCGGAAAGAGAAATTAAAAAAGTTAAATGTCATGCTAAGATCACTCCTGGGGAGAAAGTCCTTGCTTTTTTATTAATCGCTTTTCTAGCTGTTATGTCCATTCAAATTATTTCAGCCAATGCGCAAGTGTATGAAGTGAATAAAGACGTGGAAGATGTCAAGACGGCTATTCAAGAGCAAGAGACAGTCAATAGTGAACTCGAAGCTCAAGTGAAGGAAATGAGCAGATACGAAAGAATTAAGGAAATAGCGGAGAAAAAAGGTCTTAATTTAGACGGGAATAATGTCAAGGTTGGGGAAAAATGAGTAGTCATAAAAAGAATAGGAATATAGGAGCGGCAGTATTTTTTATTATATTTAGCCTGCTCTTTTTTGTCTTAATTGTTAGATTTGTGACCATTCAAACAACTGGGAAAGTAGAGGGAAAGGTACTAGCCGCAGAAGCAAAAGAATTATATTTACGTCAAGGTGTTTTGAAAGCGAAACGAGGCACTATTTTTGATCGCAACAAAGAGATTATCGCAGAAGATTCAGAGTCTTATACATTAGTAGCAGTATTAGATGAAGCATTAACAATCGATAAAAAGAAGCCGAGGCATGTCGTCGATCCTGCTAAAACAGCCAAGCAATTAGCTGAATACATCGATATGGAAGAAGCGGATATTTATGCTGTTTTAACGAAAGATGCCAAACAAGTGGAATTCGGAAAAGCGGGAAAAGATCTATCCCATAGTGTGAAAAATAAGATTGAAGACCTTCATTTACCTGGTATTGGATTTTTAAAGGATACAAAAAGGTTCTATCCAAATGGTGTTTTTGCTTCCCACCTTATTGGCTATACGCAAGAAGTGGAAGAAGATGGAAAAAAAAAGCTTACTGGAACTGGCTTAGAAATGAGCTATAATGATCTTTTGAGTGGGAAAAATGGTTCCGTGCAATATGAAGGGGATGTTTGGAATTATATATTACCAAACTCGAAGAAACATATTAAAGAACCTGAAAATGGCCAGGATATATACTTAACGTTGGACAAAAAAATTCAGACCTTTTTAGAAGATGCGATCAGTCAAGTAGATGAAAAGTATTCTCCTGAAAGAATTATGGCGGTTGTAGCAGAGCCAAAAACTGGGAAAATCTTAGCAATGGGTCAGACTCCCACTTTCCATCCCGAGACAAGGGAGGGGATTGACAAATCTTGGCACAATGAAGTAATTGAAACAAGCTATGAACCTGGTTCTACGATGAAGGTTTTTTCATTAGCTACTGCGATTGAAGAAGGTGTTTTTAAACCAGCTGATACATTCCCTTCTGGTAAATACCAAGTGGATCGCCAAAGTACAATAAATGATCATAATGGTGGGGAAGGCTGGGGAACCATTTCTTACTTAGAAGGTGTGCAACGATCATCCAATGTAGGATTTGCTTATTTACTTGAAAAAATGGGCACAAAAGCTTGGCGTGAAGCCATGGAGGATTTCAAATTTGGACAACGGACCAATATTGGCTTACCTAATGAGGCTACCGGCAAGATTCTCTATCGGTATCCTGTTGAAAAAGTCACGAGTGTATACGGTCAAGGTACAACGGTCACTGCCATTCAGATGGTTCAAGCAATGACTGCTATTGCCAATGAAGGTGTGATGATGAAGCCGTATGTTGTAGATAAGGTTGTGAATCCCAATGATGGAACTGTTCAAGAAACAAAGCCTGAGGTAGCAGGGAAGCCGATTAGCAAAGAAACGGCTAAAGAAGTGTTAGAAGTGTTAGAAACAGTGGTCACCGGTAAAAACGGAACAGGAAAAATCTATAATATTGAGGGCTATCAAGTAGCGGGAAAAACGGGGACAGCCCAAATAGCAGGGCCAACCGGATATCTGAAAGGGAAAAATAATTATATTTATTCCTTTCTTGGTGTTGCCCCCGCTGATAATCCGCAGTTAGTGATGTATGTGATGGTCGATCGGCCGCACTTGGACGAAAATGAAAGTGGAAGTAAACCTGTTTCGATGATTTTTAATACGGTGATGAAAAGCAGTTTACAATATTTAAATATCAAACCGGAAGAATTTGTTAAGGCCAAAACGGTTCAGCTTCCTGATTTCTCTGAAATGAGCGTGAGTGAAGCCACAAAATGGGTGAAAGAAAAAGGATTAAACCCAATAGTCATTGGTGAAGGCAACAAGATTATTCAACAATCGCCATTTTCCAAAGAGGCGTTAATTGTTGGTGAAAAGGTTTATTTGAAAACAGATGGCCCTACAACCATCCCTAACATGAAAGGATGGTCGAAACGAGAAGTGATCAATCTTTCTGAAATGGCCGATATAACCCTTAAAATAAAAGGAGAAGGGTATGTATTGCAACAAAGTTCTAAACCAGGAACAGTGGTGGAACCGGGGGAAACATTAGAGATCCAATTTCAGTCTCCGCGAGAGGCATTGAACAAGAAAAAAGCAGATGAATAGTTTCAAGTTATATTTGGGGGATGTATGCTGTACATCCTCTTTTTCTTTTGCTGGAATCGTTCTATGTTCGAGGAATTTCGCATATAGTGGAACGAGCCCTGGAAGAGGAGGTCCTTTTTTTGAAGCGTGTATCTACCGTAACGGTAAGAAAAAGACTGTCATTTATATTAATAGCGGGACTGTTTGTATTTTTTATTATTGATGTGCGATTAGGGTATGTTCAGTTTGGTATGGGAAAAGCCCTAACGGATCTTGCAAGAGATTCATGGAGTAGAAATATTCCATTTGAACCTGAACGAGGAAAAATTGTGGACAGGAATGATGTTTCGATTGCCGAAAATAAATCCGCCCCAACGGTATATGTCATCCCAAGACAGATAGAGGATCCTGCGGGAACGGCCGAGAAGCTCGCAAAAGTATTAGAAGGTTCCAAAGAGGATATTTATCAACGAGTCTCTAAAAACTCTTCTATTGAAAGATTACCTGAAGGAAGAAAAATAACCTTTGAAAAAGCAAAAGAAGTTCAAGCTTTAGATTTAAAAGGGGTCTATATTGCGGAAGATTCAAAGCGTCATTACCCTTTTGGGAAATATTTATCGCATGTGTTAGGATTCACCGGCATAGATAATCAAGGTCTTGCTGGATTAGAATTATATTATGATAAAGAACTAAAAGGAGAGAAGGGGTCCGTACAGTTTTTTTCGGATGCGAAAGGAAAAAGAATGCCGGAGATGTCAGATGAATTTGATCCTCCTCAAGATGGTTATGATCTAAAATTAACAATTGATACTAAAATTCAATCGATCATTGAAAGGGAACTAGATAATGCGGAAGCATTATATAACCCAGATGGCATTATTTCTATTGCGATGGATCCGAATACTGGAGAAATTTTAGGAATGTCTAGCAGGCCTTCGTTTGATCCCGCTGATTTTCAAAATGTGCCTCAGGAAGTATATAATCGAAATCTTCCTATCTGGAGTACGTACGAGCCAGGATCAACATTTAAAATTATTACACTCGCCGCTGCCCTAGAAGAAGGAAAAGTGAACTTAGAAGAAGAACATTTCCATGATCATGGTTCGGTTAAAGTAGGTGGAGCAAACCTACGTTGCTGGAAAAGTGGGGGGCATGGGAGTCAAACATTTCTTGAGGTGGTTGAAAATTCCTGTAACCCAGGTTTTGTGGAGTTGGGTCAAAGATTAGGCAAAGAAAAATTATTTGATTATATTCGTGGTTTCGGTTTTGGGGAAAAAACGGGGATCGATTTAGCTGGAGAAGGAACGGGTATTTTATTTAAAATGGACCGGGTTGGTCCCGTTGAGCTGGCGACAACATCGTTTGGACAGGGGGTTTCAGTTACTCCTATCCAACAAGTGGCCGCTGTTGCTGCTGCAGTCAACGGAGGAACCTTATATCAACCTTATATTGCGAAAGAACTTGTAGACCCACGAACAGGAGCAGTTGTAATGCGGAAAACTCCTGTTGCCAAAAGAAAGGTGATCTCAGAGTCTACCTCAAAAGAAGTGAGACATGCGCTTGAGAGTGTTGTCGCTCAAGGTACAGGTGGAAATGCATTTGTAGACTCTTATCGTGTTGGAGGAAAAACAGGTACGGCACAAAAGGCAAAAGATGGTCGTTATTTAGAAAATAATTATGTTGTCTCATTTATCGGATTTGCACCTGCAGATGATCCACAAATTGTTGTCTACACGGCTGTCGATAATCCAAAAGGTACCGTTCAATTTGGCGGCACGGTCGCTGCGCCGATTGTAGGAAATATCTTAGAAGATTCTTTGCAAG
This sequence comes from Lederbergia ruris, assembly GCF_018332955.1. Taxonomy (NCBI): domain Bacteria; kingdom Bacillati; phylum Bacillota; class Bacilli; order Caryophanales; family Bacillaceae; genus Lederbergia; species Lederbergia ruris. The sequence goes on along the minus strand of NZ_BORB01000013.1, from coordinate 84,461 downwards.
CCATGGGCGTCAAACCCCGTGAAAACCAAATAGAAAAAGAAAAAAAGTGGAATGATCCCGTCATGATCACAGTGCCTGATTTAAAGGGGATGTCAATCAAGGAAATTCAACAGCAAATGTATAACTTAAAGCTTAAAACAAGCGGGGAGGGCTCAAAAGTCATTCAGCAAAGCCCTAAACCAGGTGTAAAGGTAGAAGAGGGCTCCGCAATCAGAGTCTATCTTGAGTGATCTAGCTCCAGCGCCTAGCCCCGAGAAGCTCACAGGATGTGAGTTCATCGGCGTAGCGCTAGGGCGGCGCAGAACTGCGTTGCGCCACGATGGCGCGTCTTTAGCTGTTCTACCTTAAATCAAGGCTCTTGCGCTTTTCTTGAGAACAACGGAGCGGCATGATTCATTCATGACCGCTTCTTAAGTTCGTTAAAAAATTTATACAAAAAATCATGCTTCAAGGATAGCTTCAAATTCAATTATTATGTAAAATAGATAGGAATGTTTTTTTCTGTATTTTTACAGAAGCATTATTTTAGGAAATTCTAGCTTATATAATGGGACGGCTTTTCTCAAGGATAGAAGTATAAATTTGGGCTAGTGCTGGATCTAGCTCCAGCGCCCAGCGACTAGCAAACTTTCGGTGCCTTCCTACGATAAGTCAACATCAGTTCGCCTTATCAGGCTCACTGTGTTTCCTTTATCTCAGGCCAACAGGATGTTGGTCAGAACGGCGTTGCGCCAGGACGGCGCGATTTTAGCCGTTCAGCCTTATTATCCAAGTTTGTACGTCGCTAAACGGGCGCTTGCGCTTTTCTTAACCATTATGAAAGGATTGAAGATTATTGGATTTGCATAGGCTATTACAATCACTTCCATTTATTGAAGCACCGGAAGAAAATGATGAAATAATTGGAATATCGAACAATCACCAAAAAGTAGAAAAAGGACATTTGTTTATTTGTATAAAGGGACATTCTTTTGATGGGCATAATTTTGCTGAGGAAGCCATAAATAAAGGAGCAGTAGCAATTGTAGCGGAAAGGCCTTTACAGTTAGAAGTACCTGTCATTTTAGTGAAAGATACAAAAAAAGCAATGGCCATTCTAGCAGATGCCTTTTATCACCATCCGACTCAAAAAATGCATTTGATTGGCATTACTGGAACAAATGGAAAAACAACAACAAGTCATATGGTTGACTCCATCTTTAAAGATGCTGAACATTCAACAGGCTTAATCGGAACCATTAATATCAAAATCGGAAGCAAAGTTTTGGAAACAAAAAACACAACGCCTGATAGCTTAGAACTACAAAAAGTCTTTCATGAAATGGTTGAAGAAAAAATTGACACGGCCATTATGGAAGTATCGTCTCATGCTTTGGTACAAGGGAGAGTTAATGGCTGTGATTATGATGTGGCTGTTTTTACAAACCTTTCCCAAGATCACCTTGATTACCACCATACGATGGCAGAATACAAAAGGGCAAAAAGTTTATTGTTTTCTAAACTAGGAAATACCTATTCAACTAAACATCCTAAATTTGCTGTACTGAATGCCGATGATGAGGTTACGGAATTATTGGCTTCAGAAACATCTGCCCATGTAGTCACCTATGGAATTAACAAGGCAGCTGATTTTCAAGCGGATTCCATTACTTACCATAGTCATGGGGTTACATTTAAACTTCTTTCTCCAGAAGGGGAAAGGGAGATTCACTTACCATTAGCGGGAGAATTTAATGTGTATAATGCCTTGGCAGCCATTGCAACTGCGTATGTGTCGAAAATTCCTTTCCACAGCATTATACAATCAGTTGAACAGGCTAAAGGTGTTCCAGGTCGTTTTGAATTAGTGAATGGTGGGCAAAAATTTGCCGTTATCGTGGATTACGCACACACACCAGATGGCTTGGAAAATGTTTTAAGAACGATTCAACAATTTGCCGATAAACGTGTATTTTGTGTCGTTGGCTGTGGCGGGGATCGAGACCCATCAAAACGACCATTAATGGCGCAGATTGCCTGTAAATGGGCGACAGATCCTATCTTCACTTCAGATAATCCCCGTAGTGAAGATCCAAGTGCCATAATAGAAGACATGAAAAAAGGAGTAGTAGGCAAACGATATCTGATTGAGCCTGACCGAAAAAAGGCGATTGAGTGTGCTATCGATTTAGCCGAAGAAGGCGATGTTGTTCTTGTGGCAGGTAAAGGGCACGAAACATATCAAATCATTGGTGATAAAGTGTATGACTTTGATGATCGCTTGGTTTCATTAAATGCTATTATGAAGAAGTAAACTATTTTGCTGGATGAAGATTATAAAAATAAAAAGCTGATTTACATTGTTAGATGACGATTTATAAAAGAGCGTCGTTCATTAAAAGAAAAACAGCGTTTGGAATTGGAGAGCGAAGAAATTATGATGGAAAGAGTTATTTTATTTTCCTTACTTATTAGTTTTCTCATTACTGTCCTGCTTTCTCCGATCTTTATCCCGTTTTTAAGAAGGCTTAAATTCGGGCAAAGTATTCGGGAAGAAGGACCGAAGTCTCATCAGAAGAAAAGTGGAACCCCAACGATGGGAGGGATATTGATTGTCCTATCCATCCTTATTACAACATTAATCATGATGTGGAAATTTTCACAACCAAGCTGGGAGACTTATTTATTATTATTTGTGACGTTAGGGTATGGATTACTGGGTTTCTTAGATGATTTTATAAAAATTGCCTTTAAGAGAAACCTAGGTTTAACATCCATGCAAAAATTAATTGGTCAAATTGTGATTGCCATTATTTTTTATATTGTGTTAAGAACAAACGATATTTCGACCGTTATTGCTATCCCAATGACTGATTTCAGTATAGATCTTGGTTGGTTTTATGCTGTGTTCATTGTATTTTGGCTAGTAGGGTTTTCAAATGCGGTTAATTTAACAGATGGATTAGATGGCCTGCTTGCAGGTACGGCCGCTATCGCTTTTGGTGCTTTTGCCATTGTGGCATGGAGTCAATCGCAATTTGATATCTCTGTCTTTTCTGTTGCGATTGTTGGGGCAGTCTTAGGGTTTCTAGTGTTCAACGCCCATCCTGCAAAGGTGTTTATGGGAGATACGGGCTCCTTAGCTTTAGGTGGAGCGATTGCCGCTATTTCAATTTTATTAAAGTCGGAAATTATTTTGCTCGTCATTGGAGCTGTCTTCGTAATTGAGACGCTATCTGTTATTCTGCAGGTTGCATCATTTAAAACAACTGGAAAAAGAATTTTCAAGATGAGTCCTTTGCATCATCACTATGAATTATCGGGATGGTCGGAATGGCGCGTTGTTGTGACTTTTTGGGCTGTCGGACTTCTTTGTTCCATTTTAGGAATTTATGTAGAGGTGTGGTTGTAGAGTGAAAAATATAAAACAATATCATTATAAAAAAGTATTGGTTTTAGGGCTCGCAAAAAGTGGCGTAGTAGCGGCTTCTCTATTACATCAATTAGGTGCTTTCGTCACAGTGAATGATTTTAAGCCATTTGAAGAAAATCCAGATGCTCAAGGGTTACTAGAGCAGGGGATAAAGGTAATCTGTGGCAGTCATCCTGTGGAACTCTTAGACGAGGGATTTGAATTGATCGTGAAAAATCCGGGCATTCCCTATTCTAACCCCATTATACAGGGAGCCGTGGATATGGGGCTGCCGATCATAACGGAGGTCGAACTTGCATACCAAATTGCTGAAGCAGATATCATTGGTATCACAGGTACTAATGGAAAGACGACTACGACAACCTTAATTTTTGAAATGCTTAAAATGGCACATAAACAGCCGCTCATTGCTGGAAATATTGGGACTGTGGCATCTGAAGTAGCCCAAGTAGCGACTTCAGAGAATACAATGGTCGTAGAATTATCTTCCTTTCAATTGATGGGAATTGAAACCTTCCGCCCTCATATTGCGATTTTAACAAATTTATATGAGGCTCATTTAGATTATCACAGTTCTTGGAATGAATATGCCCAAGCAAAAATGAATATTACTAAAAACCAAACACCAGATGATTATTTAATCGTGAATGCAGACCAAGAGGTATTACTAAATTTAGCGCAAACAAGTCATGCACAAATTATCCCATTTTCCACAACAAGATATCTTGAAAATGGTGCGTCTATCGATAATGGGAAGTTAATATATGACCAAGAAGAGATAATCGACATATCCGAGATTGCTCTACCTGGTGCCCATAATTTAGAAAATATCCTAGCCGCTACGATTGCTGCCAAACTAAAAGGGGTGGAAACGAAAGATATCGTTACGATTTTGTCTACCTTTACAGGTGTGAAGCATCGGACTCAATTCGTATCAGAATTCAACCAAAGACGATTTTATAATGATTCAAAGGCGACCAATATTTTAGCTGCTTCAAGTGCTTTGAAGGCATTTAAGGATCCTATCATTCTTCTAGCAGGTGGTTTAGATCGTGGTAATGAATTTGAAGACCTCATTCCTTCTCTATCAAATGTAAAAGCCCTTGTTCTATTTGGTCAAACGGCAAAAAAATTGGATGAAATAGGAAAAAAGGCAGGAATACAAACGATTGTACATGTCGATAATGTAGAAGAAGCTGTGCCTACAGCCTATGAATTATCTGCTCGCGGAGATGTTATTTTACTCTCACCGGCATGTGCTAGTTGGGATCAATATAAAACTTTTGAAGTTCGCGGTGATATTTTCATTGAGGCTGTGCATAAACTGGAAGAGAGCAAGAATTTTTAGGGGACATCAATAGAGAAGCAAGGCTGACACCCCTTAAAAAGCTCTAAATTGCTAGTTACGAGGTGTTGTGCATTGCCATTGAAAAAAACAGCCCCTGATTTTATTTTAATTCTGTCTACCATGTTATTACTAGCAATCGGATTAATCATGGTTTATAGTGCGAGTGCCGTATGGGCTGACCATAAATTTTCCGATTCATTTTTCTTTGTGAAGCGCCAGTTTCTATTTGCCGCTCTTGGAATTGTTGCCATGTTTGTGATTATGAATGTGGATTATTGGGTATTAAAAAAATGGGCCAAGCCTTTGGTGATTGTATGTTTTGTATTGTTAATTCTGGTTATTATTCCAGGCGTTGGGATGGAACGAAACGGATCAAGAAGCTGGTTAGGTGTCGGCGCCTTTTCTATCCAGCCTTCAGAGTTTATGAAGTTGGCGATGATTGCCTTTTTAGCGAAATTTCTTTCTGAGAGACAACGTTATATCACAACGATTAAAAAAGGCTTACTGCCATCACTATCTCTCGTTTTTCTTGCATTTGGAATGATTATGCTGCAACCTGACTTAGGAACAGGGACTGTGATGGTTGGCACATGTATGATTATGATTTTTATCGCGGGGGCAAGGATCGCTCATTTTGTCGCCCTTGGGTTGTGTGGAATAGCTGGCTTTGTCGGTCTAATCCTTTCTGCACCATATAGGATAGCTCGGATCACATCTTTTTTAGATCCATGGCAGGACCCGCAAAACACGGGCTTTCAGATTATCCAATCCTTATATGCGATTGGACCAGGGGGATTATTTGGGCTAGGTTTAGGAGAAAGCAGGCAAAAATTCTTTTACTTACCAGAGCCGCAAACTGATTTTATCTTTGCCATTCTGGCAGAAGAGTTAGGATTTATCGGAGGCAGTCTCATTCTATTATTATTTGCCTTATTATTGTGGCGGGGGATCAGAATCGCTCTTGGCGCCCCAGATTTATTTGGTAGCTTCCTGGCGGTTGGCATTATATCCATGATTGCCATCCAAGTGATGATCAATATCGGAGTTGTAACAGGATTAATGCCTGTTACAGGCATTACACTCCCATTCCTCAGCTATGGGGGCTCCTCTCTCACATTAATGTTAATGGCTGTGGGAATCCTCCTTAACATTAGTCGATACTCACGTATATAATAAGAAAAACCGGGTCGCTTTTTTCCCGGTTTTTCTTATATTTTTATTACATTTAAACAACATTCGATGACGAACACTTTATTATCGAGTAAAATATAGTAAGATAATGATGAAGGTGAATTTTTTAACTACAAGAGGATGTTCAAAAAACAGAATGATTGAGACAGAGGTGGGAATGTGAAAATAGTGGTCACGGGTGGAGGTACGGGTGGACATATTTATCCGGCGCTCGCTTTAATTAGGACGATTAAGCAGCAATATCCAGAAACGGAATTCATATATATTGGTACAGAAAAAGGGTTGGAGGCAGATATCGTTCCCCGTGAAAATATTCCTTTTGAATCGATCCATATAACGGGGTTTAGAAGATCATTATCCTTTGAAAATGTTAAAACCATTTTTCGCTTTATAAAGGGTGTGAAAGATAGTAAGAATATCTTAAAAAAAGTTAATCCCGATATCGTGATTGGAACAGGTGGATATGTTTGTGGACCAGTTGTATATGCTGCGGCAAAGAAAAAAATCCCCACGATCATTCACGAACAAAATAGTGTACCTGGACTAACGAATAAATTTCTCAGTCGATATGTTGATAAGGTTGCTGTATGTTTTGAAGAAGTGAAAGAATTTTTTCCAAAAGATAAGGCGATATTAACGGGAAATCCACGTGCTTCAGAGGTTGTTGGAGAAAGAAAACCAGGGGTGTTAAAATCTCTTGGGTTGAAAGAGGGCATCCCAACGGTTTTAATTACAGGAGGAAGCAGAGGAGCAAGACCGATTAATGAGGCTGTGGTTAAATCATTGACCTCCTTATCAAAAAGGTCTTATCAAGTCATATACGTGACAGGACAAGTACATTATGACAATGTAATGGAAGAAGCAAAATTATTAGGAAAACAATCTAATATCGCCATTGTTCCGTTTATTCATGAGATGCAAAAGGTGCTATCTTCCGTTGATGTAGTCGTTGGCAGAGCGGGAGCCACTTCCCTTGCTGAGATTACAGCTATAGGCATTCCTTCCATTTTAATTCCTAGTCCTTATGTGACAAATAATCACCAAGAGAAGAATGCTGAAACATTGGTAGAACATGGAGCGGCCATTATGTTGCTAGAAAGGGAATTGTCTAGCAAACTATTTTTAGATTCATTAGATTCGATCATGCTAAATGATGAAAAGAGAAACATCATGGGAGATCATGCTAGAAAGCTTGGCATGCGGGATGCATCTGAACGTTTAGCTGATCTGATGTTTCAATTGATAAAACAACATTAATAAGATGAAATTTGAGAGTCCCATTACGAAATAGATAAGGTGGGAAGGGGGCATGCCTATGGAAAAAGGGAAGGTTTTATCATTAGAGGATAGGATACCGAAGATAAAAGAACATCGAAGAAAAAAAGCCAACAGAAGATTAATCATCTTATTATCCGTATTCTTTTTATTGATTGTTGTGGTTGTTTACTTCCAATCCCCTCTTAGTCATATCAAAGAAATCGATATTCAAGGGAATAAAATTGCTTCTAAAGAGGACATTCTATCTATATCTGGGCTAGAACCTGGTGGGAGTTTATGGAATATAAACCAAAAAAATGTACGAAAAAAAATAAAAAAGCTCCCAGAAGTCAAGGATATAGATGTTAAAATTAAATTTCCCAATACAGTTGAGGTACATATAAAAGAACACTCAAGTCTTGCTTTATTAATGAATGATCATCGTGTTCAGCCAGTTTTAGAAAATGGACAGGTGCTACAAGAGAAAAATAGCCTGTTGATGAATGCCCCCATTTTAATTGGATTTAAAGAGGACGAGATATTAAAAGACCTCATTAGCCAACTAAAAGACATTCCAACGGAAATATACTATTCCATTTCTGAAATTCAACATGATCCTAAAAATACAGATCCCTACCATATCTATTTATATATGAATGATGGGAATGAAGTGAATGCAACCATTTCGACTTTAGCGGAAAAAATGGCGCACTACCCCTCTGTTGTGGGACAATTAGATCCAAATATTAAAGGTGTGATTGACTTTGAGGTGGGATCATTTTTTAGAGCATATGAGAATGAGGGGGAAGATATGAGTGAGGAGGGAGAAAGGTAAATATATCATATTTTCCTTCGTATTTCTGATATTTGGCTTTATCTTAGCTTTTTCCTATAGTCAGACTGGAAAAGATAAGCATTCAAATGTAAAAATTGCAGATAGCCAGTATATGAAAGAAAAAGATTTACGGAACCAATTGATATCCATTCAAGATCGGAACCAAGAATTACAAAAAGAATTGTATGGTAAACAAGATAATGTAAGGCAAATAGAGAGGGAATTATTCCAAGAAGAAGAGGATTATCAAACATTAGCCGCCAATGCAGAAAAATATCGTATGTATTTAGGGAAAGTAAAAGTGAAGGGGCCAGGGGTCGAAATTTTACTGGAAGACGGGGATTATAAGAAAGATGAAGATGCTAATAATTACCTTGTTCACGAGCATCACGTCTTTAAAGTAGTGAATGAATTATTTGTGTCTGGAGCTTCTGCTATTGCCATAAATGGGCAAAGATTAAAATCTGATTCTTACATTGTATGTACAGGCCCGGTTATTACAGTTGATGGTAATCCTTATCCAGCGCCTTTTAAAATTACTGCGATAGGAGATGCGGACATACTTACCTCTGCATTGACATTAAAGGGTGGGGTGCGGGATCAATTAGTAAATGATAATATTATGTTTACAATTGAAAAGAAAAAGCAGATTGTTTTAGATCCAATTTTAGGAGAGTCGTCATAATGGCGAATAAAACGACACTATATTTTACACTTATCACGTTCATAGTGGGTTTTATGGTAGCTGTGCAATTTAATACAGTACAAAAACCAAATAATCGAGATGCGCGGGATGCATGGGAGCTACGAGAAGCGATTAATAATGAGATGGACATGCAAGCGAAGCTTTTAGATGAGATTCGTCTTCAAGATAAAAAAATCCATGATTATTCTTCCGAACTGCAAGATAATAAAGAAGACGTCTTGAAACAGACCATTTTGGAATTGAAGAAGGAAGCAGGTTTAACTAAAATAGATGGTCCAGGTATTATTCTCACCGTAGATACAATAGACGAAAGCATGTTGCTTGGGCAGCCACCACCCCAAACATCTCCCATTGTTTTACAAAGATTAATTAATGAGTTAAATATGTATGGAGCAAAAGCCATAGCCATTGATGGGGAGAGATACATTAACACAACGGTGATCCGTGATATTAACGGGGAAACAAAGGTTGGAACCCATTCAATCAATGATCTTCCATTTCAAATCCTCGTGCTAACGGACAGTTCGGAAGTGGCTGAGAAGCTATATAATCATATGCAAATATCCCCTGTATTAGATGATTTTTTTATAGATGATTTACAGATAGATGTATCAGACCCGAAAGTGTCGATCGAATTGCCGGCTTATGTCAATCCAATTACGACCAAGAATATGGAGTCTGTGGAAGAAAAAGGAGATGTGTAATTTGTTGCTTCCCATCATCGGACTCCTAATAGGAATACTTTTAGGTTTTTTAACGGACATACACATCCCAGATGAATATGCAAATTACTTGTCCATTGCCGTATTAGCTTCTTTAGATACTTTATTTGGTGGGATTCGGGCGTATTTACAAAATTTATACGACAATCGGGTGTTCGTTTCTGGGTTTTTCTTTAATATTTTACTTGCAGCAAGTTTAGCTTTTCTAGGAGTGCACCTTGGTGTAGACTTATATTTAGCTGCAGTGTTTGCATTTGGAGTCCGATTGTTCCAAAATATAGCAGTTATTCGAAGAATCTTGCTTAATAAGTGGGGAAATACTAGAGAAAATTCGAAATAAATAGTATGATAAACAGGAAAATTCTTTTAGGTGACGAATTAGTTAATTAAGCATATTCAAGGATTGATTATTCATGAACAGAATAGAAGACAATAATAGAAGAGGAACGAAACAAGGGGGTGCCAGAAAATGAGCAACAGCGAAATATATGTCAGTCTAGATATTGGTACATCCTCAGTCAAGGTGATTATTGGGGAAATGACCAATCATTCACTAAATATTATCGGAGTAGGCACCGCCAATTCCGAGGGGATTAGGAAAGGTTCCATCGTGGATATTGACAAGACAGTCCATTCGATCAGACGGGCTGTCGAACAGGCTGAAAGAATGATTGGAATGCAAATTAACCAAGTGATTGTTGGCATTGCTGGCAACCAAGTAGGTCTTCAGCATTGTCACGGGGTCGTGGCTGTTTCAAGTGAAAACAGAGAAATTACAGATGAAGATGTTGCTAGAGTAATGGATGCAGCAGAAGTTGTTTCTATTCCACCAGAAAGGGAAATTATTAATATTATTCCACATCAATTTATTGTAGATGGACTTGATGAAATTACAGATCCAAGGGGAATGATCGGTGTCAGACTTGAAATGGAAGGCATCATTGTGACTGGTTCCAAAACAAATCTACATAATACACTTCGATGTGTTGAAAGAGCTGGCTTAGAAATTGTTGATATTGTCCTTAAACCGCTTGCTGTCGCTTCGGCCGCGTTATCTAAGGATGAACAAAATCTAGGGACAGCATTGATCGACATGGGTGGTGGATCTACGACCATTGCATTGTTTGAACATGGTTACATAAAAGGAACAACAGTGATTCCAGTTGGTGGAGATAATATTACGAAAGACCTATCGATTGGACTCCGAACAACGACAGAAGATGCTGAAAAGATTAAGAAAAAGCATGGACATGCCTATTATGATGAGGCATCTGAAGATGAGGTTTTTAGTGTTCCAATTATTGGAAGTGACCAACATCAGCAATTTAATCAATTAGAGTTGTCTGATATAATTGAAGCAAGGATACAAGAAATATTTGAGCTCGTTCAAAGTGAATTGACAAAAATGGGTGTCTCAGATTTACCGGGAGGTATTGTCCTAACGGGGGGCGCCGTGAATGTTCCTGGTATTTTGGAATTGGCACAGGGAATCTTTCATAATCGGGTTCGAATTGCGATCCCAGATTATATCGGTGTACGTGAACCACAGTATATTACGGCCGTCGGATTAATTAAACACGCTTATAAAACTGCTAGATTAGAAGGAAGAAATATTAGTTCTACTTCTGAATCATATGAGCAAACAGAGCCTGTAAAACCGACACATACTAAAAAAATTGAAAAAAATCCGGATGAAAAAATTACCGCAAAAGTAAAGAAATTTTTTGGACACTTTTTCGAGTAGGCATCCCAGTTATTAAACAAAATAGGAGGACTTGCCAATGTTAGATTTCGATACTAATTTAGATTCTTTAGCAACCATTAAAGTAGTTGGAGTTGGTGGAGGTGGAAATAATGCGGTAAATAGAATGATTGAACATGATGTTCAAGGAGTCGAATTTATCGCAGTTAACACTGATTCACAGGCTTTAAATCTATCAAAAGCTGAAATAAAAATGCAAATTGGAGCGAAGCTTACAAGAGGACTTGGAGCTGGAGCTAATCCTGAAGTTGGTAAAAAGGCTGCCGAGGAAAGTAAAGAGCAAATCGAAGAAGCTCTTAAAGGAGCGGATATGGTCTTTGTCACAGCTGGAATGGGAGGGGGAACTGGTACAGGAGCAGCACCTGTCATCGCGCAAATTGCCAAAGATATAGGTGCTTTAACTGTTGGAGTTGTCACAAGACCTTTCACATTTGAAGGTAGAAAGCGATCGAATCAGGCAAGTGGTGGAATTGGCACAATGAAAGAAGCGGTAGACACCTTGATCGTGATTCCAAATGATCGTTTATTAGAAATTGTGGACAAGAGTACTCCAATGCTAGAAGCATTTCGTGAGGCTGATAATGTACTACGACAAGGGGTTCAGGGTATCTCTGATTTGATCGCCGTTCCCGGTTTGATTAATTTGGACTTCGCCGATGTCAAAACGATTATGACAAACAAAGGCTCGGCCCTAATGGGGATCGGTGTTGCATCAGGTGAAAGCCGTGCAGCAGAAGCAGCGAAAAAAGCTATTTCTTCTCCATTGCTTGAAACATCTATTGATGGTGCGCAAGGGGTTTTGATGAATATCTCTGGTGGCAGTAATTTAAGTTTATACGAGGTTCAAGAAGCAGCCGATATAGTGGCCTCCGCCTCAGATCAAGAAGTCAATATGATTTTTGGTTCTGTTATTAATGAGGATCTTAAAGATGAGATAGTTGTTACAGTAATTGCTACGGGTTTTGATGAAGCAGCTGCCCAACCAAAAAAATCCAGACCATCATTTGGACAATTAAAACCAAATGTGAGTCAACAGGAAAAGGCACCTGCTCACGAAGTAAAAAAAGAAGAGCATCGTGAACCAGTGCAATCTGGCCAATCCGGCCAATCCGTTGAAGATACATTAGATATCCCAACATTTTTAAGAAATAGAAATAGAAGAAGATAATAGATTATAAGTTTAAACCAACTCTTTTCCAAGGGTTGGTTTTTTGGTGCTTAGCGCACTATAAAATCTTTGCTTATTGATAGCTTGCTTATGTCGCGGTTGATGTCCAGCTGATCAAGGTGCTTGCGCTTTTCTTTTGTCTAGCTCCAGCGCCTAGCGACTAGCAAATTTACGTCTTCTTCCTACGATAAGTCAACATCGGTTCGTCCCCTTCGTCCTCACCGTGTTTAGGCCAACAGGACGTTGGTCAAAACAGCGTTGCGCCAGGACGGCGCGCTTTTAGCTGTTTATCCTTTAAATTTGTACGTCGCTGAACAGGCGCTTGCGCTTTTCTTATTTTGACAAACTTCGGCTAAACAAGCGAAAACTTCCAAGTTTTTCATTACAGAATGTGACACAATCTAGAATATTTGTGTTCTATACTCTATATATATGTAAGAGAAGGAAAGATATAGGAGAGGGAGGAGGTTTATTTGGTTGTTTATCTAGACATTATATGGCTGTTAAACTTTCTTATAGACAGCTTCCTTTTATGGGCTACATCTATTTATTTAAAAAGAAAGATCCCCCTTTTTAAAATATTATTAGGTGGATTAATAGGATCAAGCGTTATTTTAATGGCGATTACGCCACTCTCTACAGGGGTTATGCATCCTTTTATAAAGTGGAGTTTGTCCCTATTAATGGTTTGGGTGACATTTGGCTATAAAAGATTATCAATGTTTTTGGCTTCCTTGTTTACTTTTTATTTTGCGACCTTTCTAATGGGAGGCATTCTAATGGGCACCCATTACTTTTTATCCTTTCATTTGGATTTAAGAAACTCAGTTGCAATAGAAAGTGTACGAGGATATGGTGATCCGATTAGTTGGCTTTTTGTAGCCGTAGCCTTCCCAATTGCTTGGTTGTTTTCTAGAAATAGAATTGGACATTTAACAAAGACAAGCATTCAATATGATGTCTTGTATGATGTCTATATTTTGATAAATGGGGTTGAATTAAAGCTTAAAGGGCTTATTGACAGTGGGAACCAATTATATGATCCTATCTCAAAAAAACCTGTTATGATCGTCTCCCTTGAATCTGTCCAGGGCAATTTTCCTGAGGAACTAAAAAATGTTGCAGATGTTCAAAATGACCTTTACACCTCTTCTACTTTTTTGCCGACAGAGTGGACTCACATTATGAGACTTATTCCGGCGAAATCTTTAGGAAAAAACAATCAACTTTTATGTGCTTTTAAGCCGGAAAAGGTAGTGATCCAAGAAGAGAGCGGGAGAGAGATTGAAACGGAAGTGCTTATTGTGTTTACGACTCAACAACTGTCAGGGGATGGAACATTTCAATGTATTCTCCATCCACAAATGGCCCCTGGTTTCGCAATGAATTCCGCATCATAATTTTTAAAGGAGGAAGAGGAATGAAACAGTTACGCTTACGGATTCAGTATTACTGGTATCGGCTTTTAACAAAATTAGGTATGAAATCAGATGAAATATTTTATATTGGCGGAAGTGAAGCATTACCACCTCCTTTAACAAAAGATGAGGAAGAAGTTTTACTAGAAAAACTTCCCCATGGTGACAAAACAGCAAGATCGATGTTGATCGAAAGAAATCTTCGTTTAGTTGTATATATTGCGCGGAAATTTGAAAATACAGGGATTAATATTGAAGATCTTATTAGTATAGGAACCATTGGATTAATTAAAGCTGTAAATACCTTTAACCCAGAGAAAAAAATAAAATTGGCTACATATGCTTCACGTTGTATTGAAAATGAAATTTTGATGTATTTGCGGAGAAATAATAAAACAAGATCAGAGGTCTCATTTGACGAACCTTTAAATATTGACTGGGATGGGAATGAACTGCTTTTATCTGACGTCCTTGGTACGGAAGAGGATATCATTACAAAAGATTTGGAAGCCAATGTAGATAAAAAGCTACTATTAACTGCCTTACAAAAACTTTCTGCTCGTGAAAAACAAATTATGGAATTAAGATTTGGTCTAAATGGAGGAATGGAAAAAACCCAAAAGGATGTAGCTGACCAATTGGGAATATCTCAATCCTATATTTCAAGACTTGAAAAAAGAATTATTAAAAGATTGCGCAGAGAATTTAATAAAATGGTTTAGGAAGTTAAAAAAGTGGATGAAAAAAATATTTTTAATAAAAAAGAGCGGATAACGATAGAGTAGACAAGAATTAAAGTCATGTCCAAGCTTTTTTGAAAAAATGCGGATGCATATATTTCCCTTCCGAGGAGATACTGAATTTTGTAATCAGCTCCTGCAAGGAGGGAAAAAAGTTGAAGCGAAATAAAGTAGTAATATGCGGTGTGGATACTTCAAAGCTCCCTGTCCTAAAAAATGAAGAAATGCGGGAACTTTTAAAGCAAATGCAGCAGGGTGATAGGTCAGCGCGAGAAAAATTAGTGAATGGTAATTTGCGTCTTGTATTAAGTGTGATTCAACGTTTTAATAACAGGGGGGAATATGTAGATGATCTGTTTCAAGTTGGCTGTATAGGACTCATGAAGTCAATTGATAATTTTGATTTAAGCCAAAATGTCCGATTTTCTACATATGCCGTTCCGATGATTATCGGGGAGATACGTAGATATTTAAGGGATAATAACCCTATCAGGGTTTCACGATCTCTTCGGGACATTGCCTACAAGGCTTTACATGTACGCGAAAAATTAATGGCCAAAACATCTCGTGAACCGACAGCTGCAGAAATTGCAAAAGAATTGGACATTCCACATGAAGAAGTAGTGTTTGCAATGGATGCCATTCAAGATCCAGTTTCCTTATTTGAGCCGATTTATAATGATGGGGGCGATCCCATATTCGTAATGGATCAATTAAGTGATGAGAAAAATAAAGACAGTACATGGATTGAAGAAATAGCGCTTCATGACGGGCTGCAAAGATTGAATGATCGGGAAAAAATGATTATTCGCAAACGTTTTTTTCAAGGGAAAACGCAAATGGAAGTGGCAGAAGAAATCGGGATTTCTCAAGCTCAAGTATCTCGGCTAGAAAAAGCTGCCATTAAACAAATGAATAAAAACATTTTGTAAAAAGCAACGAAAGTCTGATTCTGAATCAAACGATTCTAGAGTCAGACTTTTCTTCTTGTATAGCAAACAACATATTTTAGCTTGTTGCTCACTTCTAACTTTAATGACAATATCTATTTGACTAGAGCATACATATATATAAAGAGCTGAACAAAGAGGTGGGAGCCATTATGGTAAGGATTTCGGAATTTCAAGTGAAAGACGTGGTTAATATTGCGGATGGTCGTAGACTTGGACATGTAGGAGACATAGAAATCAACTTGGATACAGGTAGAATCGAAACGATCATCATTGGAAATTCAACACGACTTTTTGGTTTTTTAGGGAGAGAAGAGGAAGTGATTATTCCTTGGGAACAGATTGTGAAAATTGGTGAAGATGTGATTCTAGTAAGACATAAGGGGAATCAATATGTGCAACAACAATTAGATAAACCAAAATAGTGATATTTCTTATCTCCTGGAGGCTTTTATGGTACACTATATAAAAATATCTCTTTTCGCGATTTAAAAAGAAAAAACATCAATATCAATAGGAGTTTTGATTTGTGAAAGTAAAAGATAAATTATCTATTATAGAAAAACGAATTGCGCAAACTTGTTCCAAAGTGGATAGAGATCCTAAAGATGTAAAAGTGATTGCTGTTACAAAGTATGTGTCGAATGAGAGGACCGCTGAAGCTTTGGATGCAGGGATTCAGCACTTAGGAGAAAACCGGGATGATGGCCTGCTTTCTAAATGGGAGACGTTAGGAAACAGGCCAATATGGCATTTTATCGGAAGTTTGCAAACACGAAAAGTGAAGAATATTTTAGACAAAGTTTCCTATATCCATTCTTTGGACAGGCATTCCCTAGCAAAGGAAATTAATAAACGTGCCATTTCACCTATCAACTGTTTTGTGCAAGTCAATATGTCTAAAGAGGAATCGAAGCATGGAATTCAGCCAGAGGCAGCGATTGATTTTGTCAAAGAATTAGAGATGTACCCTAATATTCGCACAATCGGACTTATGACTATGGCGCCTCTTACAGAAGATGAAATGGTGATACGCGATTGTTTTCGAAACTTGAAGGCATTACAAGAGGAAATTCATCATCTTGATTTTCCTCATGCACCATGTACAGAGTTGTCAATGGGAATGTCTAATGACTTTGAAATTGCTATTGAAGAAGGTGCTACCTATATTAGGATTGGCACGGCTCTAGTTGGAGAATAACGAGAGGGAGGGGTACGAATAAATGGGAATAAAATCGAAATTCAAGAATTTCTTTATGCTTGAAGATGAATACGAATATGTGGAAGAAGAAAGTTCAAAAGACATCTCACCTGAAGAAGAGCAACGTGTGCCGGCAGATCGGAGGCAAAATGTTGTCAGCTTACAAAGTGCCAAAAAATCTTCAAAAGTTATTCTAATTGAGCCAAGAGTTTATGCGGAAGCACAAGAGGTGGCAGACCATCTTGTTAATCGGAAAGCCGTGATTGTTAATTTGCAACGTATTCATCGGGATCAGGCCTTACGAATTGTGGATTTTTTAAGTGGAACTGTGTATGCTTTAGGTGGTGACATACAAAGAGTTGGCCATGATATCTTTTTATGTACACCAGATAATGTAGAAGTTTCAGGGAATATATCAGAACTGATGAATGAGCATGACTTTGATGATTCGAGGTGGAATTAAGGAATGAATTTTGTTTTTGGGATTGTGTCACAAATTATTACTATCTATTCATGGGCATTAATTATCTATATTTTAATGAGTTGGTTTCCCAATGCTCGTGAAACTTCAATTGGACAATTTCTTGCTCGGATTTGTGAACCGTATTTAGAGCCGTTTCGGCGATTTATCCCGCCTATTGGTATGATTGATATCTCTCCATTAGCTGCCTTTTTTGTTTTAAACCTTGCGGCAAGAGGGGTACATTCATTAGCATTGTGGTTCTAAAGGGAGGAAGGAAAATATGTCTGAAGTGTATCAACATTTTCGTCCCGAGGAGAAGGAATTTATCGATCAAGTCATCGCTTGGCGAGAATATGTTGATCAAACCTATTCACCTAAACTAACTGATTTTTTAGATCCACGCGAGCAATATATTTTGCGATCGATGATTGGTGAGCAAAATGAAATAAAGTACCAATTATTTGGCGGAACAGAACAATGTGAAAGAAAAAGGGCTTTACTTTTTCCTGAATATTATCAGCCAACAGTAGAAGACTTCCAAATTGGCTTATATGAAATGAACTACCCAAAGAAGTTTGTCCAATTGGATCATAGGATGATTCTTGGATCCATTATGTCCTTAGGAATAAAACGTGAAAAATTTGGTGATATTATCATTCATGAAGATCGAGTTCAATTTTTAACTGATCTTGCAATGGAAGATTATATCCGTGTCCATTTGAATCAAATCGGGAAGGCAAAAATATCGATTGAAAAACAGGATTTGGCTATGATCTTATCTCCAAAGGAACAGTGGAAAGAAAAAGAAACTACGATGAGTTCACTTCGTTTAGATACACTGACTGCAACTGCTTTTCAAATTTCTCGAAACAAGGCACAACTTCTAATTCAACAAGGTAAGACGAAGGTAAATTGGGGAATCATCGAGCAAACATCTTTTGAATGTGCTCAAGGAGATGTGGTCTCTGTAAGAGGATTGGGAAGATGCACTTTACTAGAAATACTTGGGATGACAAAAAAGGATAAACTACGAGTAAAATTAGGTGTTTTAAAATAATCTAAAAAAAAATAAAAGGATTCTAGCTAAATTACGTCGAACTTTGTATAATAAAGATAGCTATGTAGGAGATTAGTGGAGGTGGCGTCACAATGGCTTTAACGCCCGTGGACATACATAATAAAGAATTTAGTCGAAAAATGCGTGGATATGATGAAGATGAGGTCAATTCATTTCTTGACCAGATTATTAAAGAATTTGAAATTATTTTACGTGAAAAGAAAGAACTGGAAGACAAACTGGCAGGTACGAATGAACGTCTAGGACATTTTAGTACCATTGAAGATACATTGCATAAATCAATCGTTGTTGCTCAAGAGGCTGCTGAAGAAGTGAAGGGGAATGCTCAAAAAGAAGCTAAATTGATTATTCGTGAAGCGGAGAAAAATGCGGATCGAATTGTCAATGAATCTTTGAGCAAAGCCCGTAAAATTGCTTTAGAGATTGAGGAATTAAAAAAACAATCGAAAGTATTTCGAACAAGGTTCAAAATGTTGATTGAGGCTCAATTGGATTTGATTGACAATGATGATTGGGATAAATTGATGGAATATGACGTCGATACAACAGAATTAAAAGGATTAGAGGAAGCTGAAAGTGAATATTGACGAATGACAAAGATATCCTCTATAATGATGTAATAATATTGTAATGGATAATGAAACGATGACAGGGAGAGTACATTTCTACCTCTTTATTTAGCGAACCAGGGACGGTGTAAGCCTGGGAAAAGTAGAAATCGAAAATCACCCGAGAGTTCTTGCGTTGAAATTCTTTGATGAGTAAACGGAAGCGGTCCTCCACGATACGGAAAGAGTGAGCAATTTTCATTGCTAATACGGGTGGTACCGCGGGAAATAGTCTTCTCGTCCCTTACAAGGGATGAGGAGGCTATTTTTTTATAACAGGATAGGAAAGTATAAATTTTAGCTAATGTTGGATCTAGCTCCAGCGCCCAGCGACTAGCAAACTTTCGGTGCCTTCCTACGATAAGTCAACATCGATTCACCCTTCGGGTTCATCGTGTTTCCTTTATCTCGTCAGGCCCCTAAAAAGTTTGTACGTCGCTAAACGGGCGCTTACGCTTTTCTTAAATGATAGGAGGATTTTATAAATGGAATATAAAGAAACGCTCTTAATGCCCAAGACAGACTTTCCTATGCGAGGAAATCTACCTAAGAAAGAGCCAGAGATGCAAGCTCGTTGGCAAGAACTAGATATTTATAAGAAAGTGCAAGAACGGACGAAGGATCGGCCATTATATGTATTGCATGATGGCCCTCCATATGCAAATGGGAATCTTCATATGGGGCATGCACTTAATAAAATATTGAAGGATTTTATTGTTCGTTATAAATCAATGAGCGGATATTGCGCTCCATATGTTCCAGGTTGGGATACACATGGTTTGCCAATTGAGCAGGCTCTTACGAACAAAGGTGTTAAACGAAAAGAAATGTCCTTAAAAGAATTTCGGGAACTTTGTGCCAAGTATGCATTGGAACAAATTGATAATCAAAGAACAGAGTTTAAGCGTCTTGGTGTTCGTGGGGATTGGGAAAATCCGTATATTACACTTAAGCCTGAATACGAAGCACAGCAAATTTTAGTCTTCGGAGAAATGGCGAAGAAGGGTTATATTTATAAAGGCAAAAAACCTGTTTATTGGTCTCCATCAAGTGAATCGGCATTAGCTGAAGCAGAAATTGAGTATAAAGATAAACGCTCACCTTCCATTTATGTAAGTTTTGAAGTGACCGATGGAAAGAATATCCTTGAAACAGGGACAAAATTTATTATTTGGACGACAACTCCGTGGACGATCCCAGCCAATTTGGCTGTCGCTGTTCATCCAGATTTGGATTATGCTGTTGTCAAAGTAGCGGATCAAAACTATGTGATTGCGGAAGCTCTATTAGAATCTGTGCAAACAACTTTAGAGTGGGATAATGCCGAGGTATTACAAACATTTAAAGGGTCCCAACTAGAAAATATTACGACGAAGCATCCTCTTTACGATCGCGAATCGCCAATCATTTTGGGAGAGCATGTTACCATTGAGTCAGGAACTGGTTGTGTCCACACAGCGCCTGGTCATGGGGAAGATGACTTTTATGTTGGACAGAAATATGGTCTCGATGTGCTTTGTCCTGTCGATGATAGAGGGTGTATGACTGCCGAGGCCCCAGGATTTGAAGGTTTATTTTATGATAAAGCGAATAAAGCTATTACAGAAAAATTAAATGAAGTCGGTGCCTTGTTACATTTAAGCTTCATTACTCACTCCTATCCACATGATTGGCGGACGAAAAAACCAATTATTTTCCGTGCAACTTCTCAGTGGTTTGCCTCGATTAAGGATTTCAGAGAGGAATTATTAGAAGCTGTAAAGAATGTACAATGGGTACCAAAATGGGGCGAAACTCGTCTCTTTAATATGATTCGCGATCGTGGTGATTGGTGTATTTCCAGACAACGTGTATGGGGCGTTCCCATTCCTGTCTTTTACGCAGAAAATGGCGAATCTATTATGACCGATGAAACAATTAATTATATTGCCAAGCTCTTTAGGGAACATGGATCGAATATTTGGTTTGAAAAGGAAGCTGGTGAGTTACTGCCAGAAGGATTTGAACATCCAGGTAGTCCAAATGGACAGTTTACAAAAGAAACAGATATTATGGATGTTTGGTTTGATTCAGGCTCATCTCATCAAGGCGTCTTAGAAGAACGGAGTGATCTCCAACGCCCGGCTGATTTATATTTGGAAGGATCGGATCAATACCGTGGCTGGTTTAACTCTTCGTTAACAACTGCTGTTGCGGTAATCGGTCAAGCACCTTATAAAAGCGTCCTTAGTCATGGCTTTGTCAATGACGGGGAAGGCCGTAAAATGAGTAAATCGATTGGGAATGTGATTGTTCCGTCGAAATTGATGAATCAATATGGAGCAGAAATTGTAAGACTCTGGGTGGCTTCCGTTGATTATCAGGCCGATGTGCGGATTTCAGATCCCATTATCAAGCAAGTAAGTGAAGTTTATCGGAAAATCAGAAATACATTTCGCTTCTTACTAGGGAATCTCGCTGATTTTAATCCAGATACGGATACAATTCCCTATGAAAAATTAAGAGAAGTGGATCAATTTTTAGTTGTTCGTTTAAATAACCTTACCCAAAAAGTTCGGGATGCCTACGAAAACTTTGAGTACATGAACATTTACCACGAAGTGAATAATTTCTGTACCCTTGACTTAAGTTCGTTTTATTTGGATTTTGCGAAAGATATTTTATACATTGAGGCAAAGGATCATTATGAACGACGTGCCATGCAAACCGTGATGTATGAATCGCTTGTGACATTGGTGAAACTTCTTTCTCCAATCTTGCCGCATACAGCCGATGAAGTTTGGTCATTTGTACCAGGCGTTCAGGAAGAAAGTGTACAGCTTACAGATATGCCTGAGTTTAAAGAAATAGAGCATAGTGAGCAAATTGAAGCGCGCTGGAGCGAATTCCTAAAATTACGTGATGATGTATTGAAAGCTTTGGAAGAAGCACGTAATCAAAAAGTGATCGGAAAATCATTGACAGCAAAAGTAACCTTATATGTCAATGAGGAAACGAAAGCTTTATTGGAACAGTTACATGACAATATGAAACAATTGTTCATTGTCTCTGATTTTGCGATTGGTGGCGGCATTGAAGAGGCTCCTGAAGCAGCTTTGAAATTAGAACATGGGGCGATTGTAGTGGAAAAGGCTGAAGGAGAAACCTGTGAAAGATGTTGGGTTGTAACTCCTGATGTCGGCCAAGACAAAGATCACCCAACCCTTTGTCCGCGCTGTGCAAAAGTTGTAAAAGAGAATTACGCATAAATGATCGATAGCTCTCCACTTCTGAGGAGAGCTATTTTTCCACAATAGGTTCGTTCTGCGTGCGTATTTATGCTAAAATACATAAGAATAGATTTCATTTTGAAGCGGAGGTTAGCCAGTGATCTTTTATATCATTGCATTTTTTATTGTGGCTCTTGATCAGTTGACCAAATGGCTGATTGTGAAAAATATGGAGCTTGGGGAAAGCATCCCAATTATTCAAAATTTCTTTTACATAACCTCCCACAGGAACCGTGGTGCAGCATGGGGAATATTAGAAAATCAAATGTGGTTATTTTATATTATTACTGTGATTGTTGTTGTGGGGATCATTTATTATCTCGAAAAGCATGCAAAAGGGAAATACCTGTTCCAACTTAGTTTAAGTTTTATATTGGGAGGGGCGTTTGGCAACTTTATTGACCGTGTTTTTCGCCAAGAAGTGGTCGATTTTGTCGATACCTATATTTTCACTTATGATTTTCCGATCTTTAATATCGCTGATTCGGCCCTAACGATAGGAGTCATTCTTATGTTTATCCAACTCATTAAGGAAGCTCGGGAAGAAAAGGAGAAAAAGAATGAACAACATTGAACACTTTACAGTTGAAGACGGGAATGGAGAACGCATCGATAAAGTGATTACTGCATTTCATACAGAATGGTCCCGTACGCAAATACAACAATGGATTCGTGATGGACGTGTTCAAGTAAATGGGAAAAAAGCAAAAGCAAATTATAAATGTCGTATAGGCGATGAAATTGACATTTCTATACCAGAACCAGAACCGCTGGATGTCCAACCAGAACCAATGGATCTTGATGTCTATTATGAGGATGAAGATGTCATTGTCGTGAACAAGCCGAAAGGAATGGTCGTCCATCCTGCACCTGGACATTATACAGGGACTCTCGTAAATGGTCTCATGGCCCACTGTCAAGATTTATCAGGCATTAATGGAGTATTACGTCCGGGCATTGTCCATCGAATTGATAAAGATACTTCTGGTTTATTAATGGTCGCAAAAAATGACTATGCCCATGAACAATTAGTTAACCAATTAGTGGAAAAAACAGTAACTCGAAAGTATTTCGCTCTTGTGCATGGTGTCATTCCTCATGATCATGGAACAATTGATGCCCCGATTGGTCGTGATAAAGAAGACCGACAAAGGATGACTGTGGTCGATGGTGGAAAACATGCGGTTACGCATTTTCAAGTGATAGAACGTTTGGATCCATATACATTATTGGAATGTGTACTAGAAACGGGTAGAACCCATCAAATTCGTGTTCATATGAAATATATCGGCTATCCACTTGTCGGAGATCCCAAATATGGTCCTAGAAAAACATTGGAGACGAATGGACAAGTGTTACACGCAGGTGTATTAGGATTCATTCATCCGCGTAAAAAAGAATATATGGAATTTCCAAGCCCATTGCCGACGTATTTTCAGGAGTTGTTAAATAATTTGAAATGAGTTTCTCTGTCCTTGTTCCCCCGCCTATACTCAAAGATTACGAAAACAGATCCAAAGTGATGTTGGATGCACGAAAAGTCAAGGCATCCCCGAAAACGTCGATCCAAAGTGATGTTGGATGCACGAAAAGTTAAGGCATCCCTAGAAACGCAAAATTCAGCCCGAAAAACTAAAAAAATCATTGACAATAGTCAATGGTAAGTATATAGTGTGAATAGTTACATATGAACCTTTAATGTAGTCCTGTGAGGCTATGAAGGATACAAACCATTACTTGTGTCAACGTGACATAAGTCATTCATTTGGGATTCGTATACCCTCATGCCTTAAGGTGTGAGGGTTTTTCATTTCTTTAAAAAGAGGTGAGTAAGATGGAAAAGACATTGGTTTTGGATGAAAAAGCGATTCAACGGGCTTTAACGAGGATTGCCCATGAAATTTTAGAACGAAATAAAGGGATTGAAGAGTGTATTCTCGTTGGGATTAAAACGAGAGGCATTCATCTAGCTGAGCGATTAGCGAAACGAATCGAGCAAATTGAAGGACAGATCATCCCTGTAGGAGAATTGGATATTACTTTATATCGAGATGATCTCTCGTATAAAACAGCTGATGCTGAACCGGAAGTGAGAGGATCGGAATTGCCGGTCGAGATCACCAATAAAAAAGTGATTGTGGTCGATGATGTGTTATATACAGGGCGAACAGTTCGGGCTGCCATGGATGCTCTTGTAGACTTTGGTCGTGCCGCTTCTATTCAGTTAGCTGTATTAGTGGATCGTGGTCATCGCGAATTACCAATCCGAGCAGATTTCATTGGTAAGAATATCCCAACATCCCGTCAAGAAAAGATTGTTGTTGAACTTGTAGAATCCGATGGAATTGACCAGGTAAATATTTTAAAATAAATTGAATTCCCTTTTAAAAGACAGTCCAGAGAGGCTGACAAAGGGAGGTTAAACAGGAAGCCATTTTTGCCTGCTTCTTTTTGTACCCTCTTTGTCTAGATTTGGACAGAGGGTTTTTTTATGGGGAAATGAGGAGGCTACTGGAATGAAGCATTTGCTATCTATGAATGATTTAACGACGAGCGAGATATTGGAAATTTTACATATTGCTGATTCATTTGCCAAGGGCGACAGTTGGTCTCCGGCACAAAAGACATATGCGGCCAACTTGTTTTTTGAACCAAGTACAAGAACGAAAACAAGCTTTGAGATGGCGGAACGAAAGATTGGCCTAGATGTGATTCCTTTTGAGGCAGGGTTCTGCAGTACAACAAAAGGCGAGAGTTTATATGACACAGTTCGTACTTTAGAATCGATTGGGATCTCGATTGCTGTGATACGACATGAACAAGAAGCCTATTATAACAATTTAAAAGATAGAGTGGGGCTGCACCTTGTAAATGGCGGAGATGGTTGTGGACAGCATCCTACCCAATGTTTACTAGATTTACTGACAATCCAACAAGAATTTGGTTCTTTTGCAGGTCTAAAGGTGGCAATTATCGGGGATTTAAATCATAGTCGGGTGGCCAAATCAAATGTAAAAGCATTAGAGGCATTGGGAGCAGAAGTTGTTTTTTCTGGGCCGGATGAATGGTTTTTGGATAAGGGAACGTGTAACTACAAAATAGACGAAATTATTGAATCTGTTGATGTTGTCATGCTCCTTAGAATCCAACATGAGCGCCATTTAAGCTTATCGGCGATTACAGCTGAACAATATCACAGGCAACATGGGTTGACAGTGGAACGTGAAAAAAGAATGAAAAATGGGAGCATTATTATGCACCCTGCACCGGTGAATCGTCAAGTAGAGATAGCTGATTCTTTAGTAGAGTGTGAGCGCTCAAGAATTTTTAAACAAATGGAAAATGGTGTTTATGTCAGAATGGCTGTTTTAAGGAAATTACTAGAATCCTAGGAGGCGTGTTGCAAATGAATTGGTTAATTAAGAATGCGAGTTTACAAACAAACTCTTCAGAGAGAGTAGATGTAAGAGTCACGGATGGAATAATAAAAGAATTAGGAAAAGATCTTTCAAATCAAGGTGAAAAGGAATGGAATGCAAACGGCTTACTCCTTAGCCCAGGATTTGTTGATGTCCATATTCATCTACGTGAACCAGGTGGGGAGCAGAAAGAGACGATTGAAACAGGTACACTTGCTGCCGCAAAGGGCGGTTTTACGACTGTTGCGGCCATGCCGAATACCAATCCAGTGCCAGACTCAGCTGAACAAATGAGTTGGCTCGTAAATGAATGTAAAAAGAGAGGCTATGTCAATGTGTTACCCTATTCAGCGATTACGGTCGGCCAAAAAGGAGAAGAACTGGTTGACTTTGAAGCCTTAAAGCAAGCTGGAGCATTTGCCTTTACAGATGATGGTGTCGGTGTGCAAGAGGCAGGGAAGATGTACGAAGCAATGAAGCAGGCGGCAAAGCTTGATATGGCGATTGTAGCTCATTGTGAAGATAACTCCCTTATTTATGGAGGAGCCGTACATGAAGGAAAGTTTTCTCGGCAAACGGGTATTCTAGGCATTCCGTCAATTTGTGAATCCGTCCAAATTGCTAGAGATGTTTTACTAGCAGAAGCAGCGAATTGTCATTATCATGTTTGTCATATTAGTACAAAAGAGTCGGTAAGAACAGTTAGGGATGCGAAACGGGCAGGGATTCGAGTGACAGCTGAGGTTTCGCCCCACCATTTACTGCTTTGTGATGAGGATATTCCTGGAAACGATACGAACTTTAAAATGAATCCTCCTTTAAGGGGGAAAGAAGATCGCAAGGCACTGATTGAAGGATTGCTTGATGGCACGATTGATTTTATTGCAACTGATCATGCCCCCCATACGGCTGAGGATAAGGCGAAGGGGATGCGTCAAGCACCATTTGGAATCGTTGGCTTAGAAACAGCCTTCCCACTCCTTTATACACATTTTGTCAAAACAGGCGTTTTTCAATTGGAACAACTTCTTGATTGGTTAACCATTAAACCAGCGCAAACTTTTAACCTTGAAAAAGGGCAAATAGTGTTAGGGGTCTCAGCTGATTTCACATTGATTGATTTAAAGCAAGAAAAAACAATCGACCCCAGTGATTTTGTCTCTAAAGGAAAAAACACACCGTTCACGGGATGGAATTGTCAAGGATGGCCAGTAGCCACTTTTGTTAATGGGGAATTGAAATGGTCGGAAGGAGAAGAAGCTCGATGAAAAGGAAGCTTGTGTTAGAAGATGGTACAGTTTTTCAGGGAGAAGCGATTGGAAGTGCAAAAGAGGTAATCGGTGAAGTTGTTTTTAATAGTAGTATGAGTGGTTATCAGGAAATCATTTCAGACCCTTCCAATTATGGTCAAATTATGACCTTCAGCTATCCGCTAATCGGCAATTATGGAATAAATCGCGATGATTTTGAAAGTATTCAACCGATGATCAAAGGAATGATTGTGAAAGAAGCTTGTGACTTTCCATCTAATTGGCGCTCGAATATGTCGATCGGAGAATTTTTAAAGCTTAAGGAAATTCCAGGTATCACGGGTATTGATACAAGAAAACTAACAAGATTGATCAGAGAAAAAGGAACAATGAAAGGCATCATTTGTCATGTAGAGGAGAAGACGGAGGACGTTCTGATTCGATTACGCGCAACCACTTATCCTTCGAATGAGGTTAAACAAGTATCGAGAACAAAACCTTTCCCAAGTCCAGGTCGCGGTAGAAATGTTGTTGTAGTGGATTTTGGGCTAAAACATGGTATTTTACGAGAATTAACAGAACGTGGTTGCGATATTATGGTTGTCCCTTATGACACTTCAGGCGAAGAAATTCTTAGCTATCGACCAGATGGGATCCTACTCTCGAATGGACCCGGGAATCCGAAGAATATTCTCCATGTATGTGAAATGATCCGGATTGTTCAAAAAGAAACTCCTCTATTCGGGATTGGTCTTGGTCATCAATTATTCGCCCTTGCGAATGGCTGCCATGTAGAAAAAATGCATTTTGGTCACCGTGGAACAAGTTATCCTGTAAGAGATCTCGCCACAGGGAAAATCATTTTTACCTCTCAGAACCATGGATACGAGGTAGTGGAAGCGTCCGTTGATCAAAATGTACTGACTATTACCCATCAAGCTCTAAATGGAAATTCCATCGAAGGGTTGAAACATTCCACACTACCCGCTTTTTCTGTTCAATTCCAACCGGAAGCTGCTCCGGGTTCTGAAGACGGGAAAATAATATTTGATCAATTTATGAATTTGATGAATCAACAACAAGAAAGGGTGGAACAACATGCCTAAAAGAACCGATATTCAAAGCATACTCGTGATTGGATCTGGCCCAATCGTCATTGGCCAAGCCGCAGAATTTGATTATGCGGGTACTCAAGCCTGTCTCGCTTTAAAGGAAGAGGGCTATCGAGTCATCTTGATCAACTCCAACCCTGCAACGATTATGACAGATACAGAAATTGCCGATGCCGTCTATATTGAACCGTTAACATTGGAATTTGTGGCGAGAATCATTCGAAAAGAAAGACCAGATGCGATTTTACCAACTTTAGGTGGCCAAACTGGCTTGAACATGGCCATGCAACTGGCACAAGCAGGTATTTTAGAAGAATGCAATGTTAAAATTCTTGGAACGAAGCTCTCGGCTATCGAACAGGCGGAAGACCGTGATCAATTTCGGGCTTTAATGAACCAGCTAAATGAGCCAGTCCCAGAGAGTGATATCATCCATACAGTAGAGGAAGCCGTTTCGTTTGCAGAAAAAATCGGTTACCCAATTATCGTAAGACCTGCCTATACTCTAGGGGGAACAGGTGGAGGAATTTGTGAAAATCTGGCGGATTTGAAGGAAATTGTGGCAAGTGGTTTAAAAAATAGTCCTGTTCATCAATGTCTTGTGGAAAAAAGTATTGCCGGTTTCAAAGAAATTGAGTTTGAAGTGATGAGAGACGCAAATGATAATGCGATCGTGATCTGCCATATGGAAAACTTTGATCCTGTCGGCATCCATACAGGAGACTCGATTGTTGTCGCACCGTGCCAAACGCTTAGTGACCGTGAGCTCCAAATTATGAGGAATGCCTCGTTAAAATTGATCCGTGCTCTCGGAATCGAAGGAGGTTGTAATGTACAACTTGCGCTTGATCCAGAGAGTTTTCAATACTACTGCATTGAAGTGAATCCAAGGGTGAGTCGCTCGTCTGCGCTTGCTTCCAAAGCGACTGGTTTTCCAATCGCTAAACTCGCTGCCAAAATTGCGGCAGGTTATACATTGGATGAAATCATGAATCCTGTGACAGGAAAAACATATGCTTGTTTTGAACCAACCATCGATTATATCGTCACGAAAATTCCAAGATGGCCATTTGATAAATTCGAATCTGCGAATAGACGATTGGGAACCCAAATGAAAGCAACTGGTGAAGTCATGGCCATTGGTAGAACATTTGAGGAATCACTATTAAAAGCAGTGCGTTCATTAGAAAGTGGAATTTTCCATCTTGAACTTCCAGGCAATGCGGAGATTGAACCAAAAGTCTTACAAAAACAAATTGAACGGGCAACAGATGAACGCTTGTTTTTCATTGGAGAAGCATTAAGACAAGGGATTTCGATTGAACAAATTCATGACTGGAGTCAAATTGACCTCTACTTTTTATATAAACTAGAAAGAATCATTAAGCTTGAACAACAATTACAGAATGCTCCTATGCACACGGAATGGGGGCGAAAGGCAAAAGAATTCGGTTTTAGCGATAAGACGATTGCCAAACTATGGAACATCGCAGAGAAAGATGTATACGAATGGCGGAAAGAGCAAGGCATCCTACCTGTTTATAAAAAAGTAGATACTTGTGCAGGTGAATTTGAAGCCGAAACGCCATATTTCTACGGAACATATGAAACAGAGAATGAATCAACGCAAAGCGATAAGAAAAGTGTGGTTGTGCTTGGATCTGGTCCGATCCGGATTGGCCAAGGAGTTGAATTTGATTATGCAACGGTCCACAGTGTATGGGCAATTCAAGAGGCAGGCTATGAAGCCATAATCATTAACAACAACCCTGAAACGGTCTCAACGGATTTTAGTATTTCAGATAAGCTTTATTTCGAACCATTGACAATCGAAGATGTGATGCATGTGATCGATCTTGAGCAACCTGAAGGAGTCGTTGTTCAATTTGGAGGGCAAACAGCGATTAACTTAGCAGCTGAGTTAGAAAGCCGGGGAGTTCGAATTTTGGGGACCTCTTTAGAAAGTCTTGACCGTGCCGAAAACCGTGATAAATTTGAACAGGCTTTAGAAATTTTACGGATTCCACAACCAAAAGGGAAAACAGCTTTCTCTGTGGAGGAAGCAGTGAAAATTGCCACAGAAATAGGGTATCCTGTTCTTGTTCGTCCATCCTATGTTTTAGGTGGAAGAGCGATGGAAATTGTTTACGAAGAAAAAGAGCTGTTACATTATATGGAAAATGCAGTGAAAATTAATCCAGAGCATCCGGTTTTGGTTGATCGTTACTTAATAGGAAAGGAAATTGAAGTGGATGCCATTTCTGATGGCGACAATGTCTTGATTCCAGGTATTATGGAGCATATAGAACGAGCGGGTGTTCACTCCGGTGATTCGATTGCCGTTTATCCTCCACAAAACATTAGCTCTGAAATGAAGGAGAAAATTGTCGATTATACAAAGCGTTTAGCGAGAGGGCTTGAAATTGTTGGCTTGTTAAACATCCAATATGTCATTTCGCAAAATGAATTATATGTGATTGAGGTTAATCCGCGCTCAAGTCGGACTGTGCCTTTCTTAAGCAAAATTACGGGGGTTCCGATGGCGAATCTAGCAACTAGAGTGATTCTAGGTAAGCCGTTGCCAGAATTAGGTTATGAAACAGGCATTGTACCGGAACAAGAAGGCGTATATGTAAAAGTACCTGTCTTCTCATTTGCAAAACTAAGAAGAGTCGATATCTCATTAGGGCCTGAAATGAAATCAACTGGTGAAGTAATGGGAAAAGATAAAACGATGGAAAAAGCTTTATATAAGGGACTTGTTGCATCTGGAATGGAAATTAAAACATATGGAACAGTCTTAATTACAGTTGCGGATAAAGACAAGGAAGAGGCGCGTCAATTGGCGCAAAGATTCTCGTCTATTGGCTATCGTATTCTCGCCACAAGCGGAACAGCAAATGTCATTGCAAATGATCAAATTCCAGTGGAAGTTGTTGGCAAAATTGGATCTGAGGGCTTTACTCTTATTGATGTCATCCGCCAAGGACAAGCACAAATCGTCATTAATACTTTAACAAAAGGGAAACAGCCTGAACGAGATGGTTTTAGAATCAGAAGAGAGTCTGTGGAAAACGGGATTGCTTGTTTAACATCGCTTGATACGGCTGAAGCAATTTTGGGGGTATTGGAATCCATGGTTTTCTCCTCTACACCAATGGTAGGAGGAGTTAACAAAGGAAAAGAGGCGATTCAACTTTGATTCAACAAGAAATCATGCGGGTTATTTCGCAACAAGAGATCGCTAGGAATATATATGAGTTAACATTGGAAGGCACAATGGTGAAACAAATGAACCAGCCCGGTCAATTTGTCCATATTCGGACAAATCCGGGACTGGATCCCCTCCTTAGAAGACCGATAAGTATTGCGGCGATTGATCAAACCAAACAGCAATTTACGGTCATTTATCGAGCGGAAGGGAAAGGGACGAACTTGCTGGCCCAGCAAACCGAAAACAGTCAGCTTAATGTATTAGGCCCGCTTGGAAACGGCTTTCCTTTGAATGAATTCCATCCAGGAGAAACGGCTATACTTGTTGGGGGTGGAATTGGAGTACCGCCTTTATATGAATTAGCAACACAACTTCATAAACAAGGTGTTAAAACCATACATGTGCTTGGTTTTCAAACTAAAGAAGTTGTTTTTTATGAACAGGAATTTGCTGAATTTGGAGAAACCTTTGTAGCAACCGTCGATGGTTCCCATGGAACAAAAGGGTTTGTCACAGATGTCATCGAGAAAGAACAACTAGACTTTGATGGATTATTTGCTTGTGGTCCAACGCCTATGCTGAATGCTTTACAACAACGTTATAAAGATCGAAAAGGATTTTTGTCTATGGAACAAAGAATGGGATGCGGGATCGGTGCTTGTTTTGCTTGTGTATGCCATGTCAATGAACCAGTTAATGGAAAAGACTATGTAAAAGTATGTAGTGATGGGCCTGTGTTTCCAATTGGAAGGGTGGTATTAACATGAGTCGTTTAAATATCGAATTACCTGGTCTATCTTTAAAAAATCCAGTGATGCCAGCTTCCGGATGTTTTGGATTTGGTCAGGAATTTAGCCAGTTGTATGATCTAAATAAATTAGGGGCCATTATGATCAAAGCGACTACACTTGAACCAAGGTTTGGCAATCCTACTCCAAGAGTGGCGGAAACAGCAGCTGGTATGCTGAATGCAATTGGTTTGCAAAATCCTGGTCTTGAAGGTGTTCTCATGAATGAATTACCGTGGCTGGAGCAATTCGATGTGCCAATCATTGCCAATGTTGCTGGTTCCGAAATGGACGATTATGTAGAAGTGGCGAAAGAAATATCGCAGGCATCGAATGTTCGTGCGCTTGAATTAAATATTTCCTGCCCCAACGTCAAAAAAGGTGGAATAGCATTTGGGACGATCCCGGAAGTCGCAGCTGAATTGACAAAGCAAGTGAAGGATGTATCAAGTGTTCCAGTCTATGTGAAGCTTTCCCCCAATGTTGCTGATATTGTTGGGATGGCACAAGCTGTAGAAGAAGCTGGAGCAGATGGGTTAACGATGATTAATACCCTACTTGGTATGCGGCTCGACCTAAAAACAGGTAAACCAATATTAGCCAATCAAAGTGGAGGGCTGTCTGGGCCAGCCATCAAACCAGTCGCGATTCGGATGATTCATGATGTAAGTCAAAAGGTGAAAATCCCCATTATTGGCATGGGTGGGATTGAATCTGTGGATGATATCATTGAATATTTTTATGCTGGAGCGAGTGCCATTGCCGTTGGAACATTGAATTTTTCTGATCCTTTTATTTGCCCACGATTAATTGAAGAACTTCCAAGAAAATTAGATGAATTACAGGTATCTCATATATCCGAATTGGTTGGAAGGAGCTGGAAAACATATGCGGGCTAAACCTATTATTGCTCTAGATTTTTCAGGGAAAAATGAAACAGAACAATTTTTACAGCATTTTGATCATGAATCCTTATATGTAAAAGTAGGAATGGAATTATTTTACAAGGAAGGTCCAGCTTTATTAGTATGGTTAAAAGAATTAGGGCATGAGATTTTCCTTGATTTAAAATTACATGATATTCCGAATACTGTTTACCGGGCGATGAAGGTGCTTGCCAGCCTTGAAGTCGAGATGGTGAATATTCATGCTGCAGGTGGTATGGAGATGATGAGCGCTGCCTTAAAAGGGCTGGTTGAAGGAACTGTAACAGGGAAAAAGAGACCAGAAATCATAGCCGTTACACAATTGACCAGTACAAGTGAAGTGCAAATGCAACGTGAACAGTTAATTGACCATCCGCTAAAAGACTCTGTTCTTCATTATGCTAGATTGGCCTTTTTGTCTGGACTAGATGGTGTTGTTTGTTCTGCTTTAGAAGCAGGGGCGATTCGAGATGAAACCGATGCAAATTTTCTACGGGTAACACCGGGCATTCGGCTAGCTGGGCATTCGGCTGATGACCAAAAAAGAATTGTCACACCAAAGCGAGCACAGGAAATTGGCTCCACCCATATTGTTGTTGGTCGTTCGATCACAAGAGCGAAAGATCCAGTTGCCGCTTATCAAGAAGTAAAATCAGAATGGGAGATGAATTGATAATGAATTTGGCAGAGAAAATGGCAGAACAATTACTAGAAATCGAGGCTGTATCACTAAAACCTCATGATCCTTTTACATGGTCATCTGGTATAAAATCCCCTATTTATTGTGATAACCGTTTAACTCTATCTTATCCTTCTTTGCGTAAGGAAATTGCGACCGGCTTGGCCAAGTTAATTCAAGACAATTTTCCAGAAACAGAAATCATCGCAGGTACCGCTACAGCAGGTATTCCACATGCAGCCTGGGTCAGTGATCAGCTCGAATTGCCAATGTGTTATGTTCGTTCATCCGCTAAAAGTCATGGGAAAGGAAATCAAATTGAAGGGAGAATTACGAAGGGGCAAAAAGCTGTTGTGGTAGAAGATTTAATCTCTACTGGAGGTAGTGCGATTACTGCCGCACAAGCCCTTCAAGCAGAAGGTGTCGAAGTATTAGGGATTGTATCGATCTTTACATATGAATTGGAAAAAGGACGAGAAAGACTCGAAGAGGCACGGTTAAAAGCTTATTCATTAACAGGCTACACAACCTTAATACAGGTTGCCTTAAACCAAGGCGTGATCGAGGAAAATGATCAAGTAACACTTGAAAATTGGCGGAAGCACCCTGAACAGTGGCAGGGAAAATAGTATAAATTCATCCTTTATAGGAGTTGCAGCAACTCCTATAAAGTTTTTTTATATAATATTATTCAACATAATCCGGGTAATGTCAGCTACCTATTTTTGCATTTTTCTTACTTGATCTTCATTAGGTGTTACGTAGACGGTTTGCTGATTATCGTAGATGACAAATCCCGGTTTTGCGCCATTCGGTTTCTTGACATGTCTAACTTTTGTATAGTCGACAGGCACGGAGGCGGAATTTTTCGCTTTACTGAAATAAGCAGCAAGCATGGCCGCTTCCAGGATGGTCGCTTCTCCAGGATTTTTGCTACGGATCACGACATGGGAACCAGGAATGTCCTTCGTGTGTAGCCAAATTTCATCTCTTGCGGCGATTTTGTTCGTTAAATAGTCATTTTGTTTATTATTTTTTCCCACGAAAATATCAGTTCCGTCACTAGCTTGATAACGCTCAATGGCAGGTTTTGTATTCGACTTCTTTCTATTTTTCTTTTGGGAACGTAAATAACCTTCTTCCCCTAATTCCTCCCGAATTTCTTCTAAATCACGAGGAGAAGCAGAGTCAAGTTGTTGGATTAGCCCATCAAAATAATCCATTTCACGCTTCGTTTTTTCGATTTGCTCCTTTACCACCTGAACCGCGTTTTTCGCTTTTTGATATTTAGTAAAATACATTTGCGCATTTTCCGAAGGGGTTTTTCGCGCATCTAATGGGATAGTTATATCTTGATAATGCTCATCATAATAGTTCGGGACAGTAATTTCCTTCATTCCTCTTTGAACTTGATGAAGATTGGCGGTTAATAACTCCCCAAGTAGTTGATGTTGATCAGCATTCTCAGCTTCCGCTAATGTTTGCTCCAATTTCCTTAACTTTCCCTCATTTTTTTCCCTTTCGTTCTTCATCAATCTCTCTAAGTCATGTGCTTGCTGCCTTACGCGATCCCGATCCGCTTTCCCAAAGTAAAATCGATCCAGCATTTCGCTTAAAGTTGCAAATTGCTTCACTTCACCAGCCAACGATGTAACTGGAAATAAATAAAACTCCTCTTTTTGATTTGTCGCTGTAATACTAGGTTGGTATTGATGAGCTTCAAGTTTAGTCATCATCGTTAAGAAAGATTTGGGCACTGTTTCTCGATTCGCGAGTCCGGCTTGATAAACGATCTCCTTCGCGAGTAATGGAGAAACTCCCGAAAAACTTTCAACAATCTGTTTGTCTAATTTTCCCGCATTAAAATCAATGGTTCTTAATAGATCTTCCTCTGTTGCGGCTAACGGATTTTGTTTATTTTGTGCAGGTGGCAAAATATACTGAGCTCCAGGTAAAATAGTCCGATAGCTATTTAAAGCTGTAGGGATATGCTTTACACTATCTAGAATCATCTCTGTTTCTTCATCGACCAAAATGATATTGCTATGTCTACCCATAATTTCGATGATCAACTTTTTATAGCGAATATCGCCCAGTTCATCACGGCCCTTGATCTTTAAAATAATGATTCGATCCATTTCAACTTGACTTATATCCTCAATAATGGCACCTTCTAAATGTTTTCGCAAAATCATACAAAACATCGGCGGTTCCTGCGGATTTTCAAATGTATCCTCGGTTACTTGCATCCTTGCATAGCTAGGATGGGCGGAAATAAGCAACTTATAATTTTTCCTTGCCGCTCTCACAATCATGACAATTTCATTTTTAAAAGGCTGGTGTATTTTACTAATCCTACCACCAACAAGTAGGGACGTTAATTCAGATACAATTGCCCGAGTAAAAAAACCATCAAAAGGCATGACAAAACGACCTCTTCCATTTTATATTCGAAACTTTTGTGCTTAAAGTTCGTGTTCAAAAGGAGGATAAAAAGGACCAAGAAGTTCGAGGCGGCGCAGCCTTCGAGCAGCGGAATGTATGCATTTAGATACATGAGCAGCGGAGAAGCAAGCCAACGAAGAAATTCGCAGTGTCATTTTTACCGGACTTTTTGAACATCCTCTTAGGCAAAATTATATCATGAAATCTACTCCAACTGAATAAGCATGCTATTACATGGACAACTTCTGTATGTTAAGTGAAAGAGAGTGATGAGGTGAGGGGCATGCAGTTTTATGAAATGCAAGAAAAAGAAGTGGAAGCATCTTTAAACACAAGCATTGAACAGGGGCTGACGAATAAAGCGGTTGAAACAAAAAGAAAGAAATTCGGATGGAACGAATTATCTGAAGGGGAAAAGCAATCAGCAATCTTATTATTCTTTAGTCAATTCAAAGATTTTATGGTCCTTGTTTTACTTGGGGCAACACTTATTTCAGGTATTCTCGGTGAGTATATCGATGCGATTACCATTATGGCGATTGTTTTTTTAAACGGCATTTTAGGGTTTGTCCAAGAAAGAAGGGCGGAGAAATCTTTAGAAGCTTTAAAAAACCTTTCAGCCCCGCAGGTATCTGTATTACGAGAAGGACAATGGGTGAAAATTAATTCCCGAGATGTGGTACCTGGAGATATATTACGATTTTCAAGTG
The DNA here is from genome assembly GCF_018332955.1 of Lederbergia ruris. NCBI lineage: Bacteria > Bacillati > Bacillota > Bacilli > Caryophanales > Bacillaceae > Lederbergia > Lederbergia ruris. The sequence continues at coordinate 47,790 of NZ_BORB01000013.1, read as the reverse complement.
GCGATCGAATAGGGGCTGATTTGCGTCTTCTCCAAGCGAATAATTTACAAATAGAGGAATCAGCTCTAACAGGAGAATCTATCCCTTCTACGAAACATACAGATGTCATTCAAGACACGAATCCAAATCTCGGTGACCTAAACAACATGGCTTTTAAAGGTACATTGGTTACAAGTGGTAATGGGATGGGGATTGTGACAGCAACTGGAATGAAAACGGCAATGGGGGAAATTGCCCACATGATTCAAACAGCAACCGTGATGACAACTCCTCTGCAAAGACGGTTGCAACAATTAGGTAAAATTTTAATTACGGTTGCTTTGGCTTTAACACTGCTTGTTGTTGTTGTTGGAATTATTCATGGACATGATGTCTTTACAATGTTCCTAGCAGGAGTATCACTTGCAGTCGCCGCCATACCGGAAGGATTACCTGCCATTGTGACGGTTGCTTTATCATTAGGCGTTCAGAGAATGATTCGCAAAAAAGCGATCGTGCGTAAATTACCAGCCGTTGAGACATTAGGTTGTGCCTCTGTGATTTGTTCAGATAAAACAGGAACGATGACACAAAACAAAATGACTGTAACACGTATTTGGAGTGGGGGAAAAACGTATCAACTTGAAGGGGAAGATCATGAACATTTTTACTATAATGAGCAAAAGATCAACCCTGGGAATGAGAAGGCGATTAAACAATTACTAACATTCGGCGTTCTTTGTAACCATGCGGAACTGATGATGAAGGATGGAAAAGTCATTGTAGATGGAGATCCGACTGAGGGAGCACTCCTAATGTCGGCCGTGAAAGCGAATATCCACCGTGATTCATTATTAAAGCAATTCACCATTCAAAAAGAATATCCATTTGATTCCGCAAGAAAAATGATGAGTGTCATTGTTAAGGATGAAAATGGAAAGCAATTTGTCATCACAAAAGGGGCGCCAGATGTTTTAGCCGATAAATGTGAATCGATTTTATGGGAACAAAAAAAGCGAATGCTTAGTGGGGAGATAGGGGAAGAAATTCAGGCGACCGTACAACGACTCGCAGAACAAGCTTTACGAACGATTGCGATTGCTTTTAAACCATTTCATGGAAATGTGTATCCTCAAGATGAACAGGAGATTGAAAAGGATTTAACCTTCATTGGCTTACAAGGTATGATTGATCCGCCACGCCCTGAAGTAAAGGCGGCAGTAGCAGAATGTAAGCAAGCCGGAATAAAGACAATCATGATTACAGGGGATCATCAAGCAACAGCCTGTGCGATCGCGGAACAATTAGGTATTCTCGGGAAGAATGACTTAGTCATGGATGGGCAAAAGCTGAATCAACTAACGGTGGAAGAATTAGAAAAAGTGGTAGAAAATGTCGCTGTTTTTGCTCGAGTTACACCCGAACATAAATTAAAAATCGTAAAAGCTTTACAGAGTAATGGACATATTGTCGCGATGACAGGGGATGGTATCAACGATGCACCTGCGATCAAGTCAGCAGATATCGGGATTGCGATGGGAATCACTGGCACAGACGTTGCGAAGGAAGCCTCCTCATTGATCTTGATGGATGACAATTTTGCAACCATAAAATCGGCGATCCATGAAGGGCGAAATATTTATGAAAATATTAGAAAGTTTATCCGTTATTTATTAGCATCGAATGTAGGGGAAATCCTCGTTATGCTTTTTGCGATGCTGATGTCCATGCCCCTACCCCTTGTGCCCATTCAGATATTATGGGTAAACTTAGTAACAGATGGATTACCAGCGATGGCATTGGGATTAGATCAGCCAGAGGACGATGTGATGAAGAGGAAGCCGCGTCCCGTTAATGAGGGGGTATTTGCTAGAAGATTAGGCTGGAAGATCATTTCCCGAGGATTCTTAATAGGAATCTCGACCCTTTTAGCATTTATGTTTATCTATCAGCGCGATCCTGCTAATCTCGCTTATGCACAAACCGTTGCCTTTGCTACGTTAATTATGGCACAGCTCATTCATGTATTTGATTGTCGGAGCGAAGTGTCTGTATTTACAAGAAACCCTTTTGAAAATAAATATCTAGTATTATCCGTGCTCTTCTCCTTTGCATTGACAATCTGTGTCATTTATATTCCTGCTTTACAACCCATTTTCCATACTGTTCCGATTATAGGTATGGACTGGTTATTAATTGCAGTGATGAGTGCCTTACCAACTTTTTTACTCGCGGGAAGTTTTATTATAAGAAAAAAGAAATAAATTGTGATATAATTTTAAAGAGGCTGGTAATAGACAAGGTTCTATTACCTTTTTTAATTCAGGACTATATCCATGTATAAATGTATATAAATGTACAAAAAAACCGATAGTTGACTGGAGGAGCATTATGCAAACCAAGCTTTTAAATATTGGCTTTGGAAATATTGTCTCAGCCAATCGAATTATTTCGATTGTAAGACCCGAGTCTGCTCCCATAAAGCGTATCATTCAGGATGCACGAGATCGTGCAACATTAATTGATGCTACTTATGGAAGAAGAACTAGGGGAGTAATTATTATGGACAGTGAACATGTAATTCTTTCAGCTGTCCAGCCTGAAACCGTTGCTCAGCGGTTGTTTGGCAAGGATGAGAATGAAGAAGGGTAGGAACAACATGAAAGAAAAGGGGTTATTGATTGTTCTTTCCGGTCCATCAGGAGTCGGAAAAGGCACAGTAAGAAAAGCTGTATTTTCGCGTCCCGATGCTCAATTTGAGTATTCCATTTCGGCCACAACTAGAACTCCTCGCGAAGGTGAAATAGATGGAGTCGATTATTTTTTTAAGAGCAAGGAAGAATTTAGACAGATGATTCGAGATGGAAAACTCTTGGAATATGCTGAATATGTGGGGAATTATTACGGTACCCCTTTGGATTATGTGAACGACACATTAAACTCTGGAAAAGATGTTTTTCTAGAGATCGAAGTTCAAGGGGCTAAACAAGTACGAGAAAAAATTCCTGATGGGTTATTTATATTTTTAATGCCTCCAAGTTTAAATGAACTTCAAAGCCGGATTGTCGGGAGAGGCACTGAATCGGTGGAACTTATTCGTAATCGTATGGAAGCCGCTCGCCGAGAAATTGAATTGATGAGCTTATATGATTATATTGTAGAAAATGATGATGTTGAAAAAGCGGTTGATCGTATTAATGCAATTGTTCAAGCTGAACATTATCGAACTGAACGAATCGCAGAAAAGTATATTAAAATGTTGGAGGTTGGAAAATAATGCTATATCCATCTATTGATAAGTTGTTAAATGTTATTGATTCTAAATATTCTCTTGTGACGGTTTCCGCCAGCAGGGCTCGTCGTTTACAGGAAAAATCGCATCCGTTAATGGAGAATTACGAATCACATAAGTTTGTAGGAAAAGCTTTGGAAGAAATTTATTCAGGAGCTTTGAAAGTAAAAGATATTTAATATGGGGTTTTTGAAACAGACAACCTATAAAGATATGGTTGTCTTTTCTATAGGTCTACAGGAGTAGGTCAGGATGGCGTGGCGATTGTTGTCGCGCCCTTATTCGTTTATCCTTGTAATAGTCGCTTGCGCTTTTAGTTCTGGTTATACATACTAGTAGTCAAATTATAAATGGGGATGTATAAAATGAAGAAAAATATTTTATTAGGTGTGACAGGTGGTATTGCTTGTTATAAAGCAGCCGCACTAACAAGCAAGCTTGTTCAATCGGGTTATTCCGTTAAAGTAATGATGACAAAATCAGCTACGAATTTTGTATCACCCCTAACTTTTCAAGCCTTATCTCGAAATGAGGTTTACACAGATACTTTTATTGAAAATAATCCCGAGGTGATTGCTCATATAGACTTAGCTGATTGGGCAGATTTATGTTTAATTGCACCGGCAACAGCCAATATGCTTGCAAAATTAGCCCATGGTTTAGCGGATGATATGGTTTCCACGACTTTACTTGCCACGACAGCTCCCGTGTGGATTGCGCCAGCAATGAATGTGCATATGTATGATCATCCAGCTGTGAAAAAAAATATTGATACATTACATCAATTTGGTCATCGTTTTATTGAACCTGGTGATGGATATCTAGCTTGTGGTTATGTCGGGAAAGGGAGATTAGAGGAACCTGAAACGATTGTAGACTACATTGATCAGCATTTTTCTGAACCAGAACAGCCACTTAAAGGCAAGAAAGTTCTCATTACTGCGGGGCCAACTAAAGAAAAGATTGATCCTGTGCGTTATTTAACGAATCACTCTTCAGGAAAAATGGGCTATGCACTAGCAGAAGAAGCAGAGAAAATGGGGGCGGAAGTAGTATTAATTTCTGGTCCAAGCACATTACCCGTACCAACGGGTGTGAAATGTATCTCGATTGAAACGGCAGAGAATATGTATGAGCAAGTGTTAAAATACTTTCCTTCTGCCGATATTGTGATAAAAAGTGCAGCTGTGGCCGATTATCGTCCAAAACAAACTTCCCAGCAAAAAATAAAGAAAAAAGACGGCAATCTCATTTTAGAATTTGAAAGAACAAAGGATATATTAATGGAATTAGGAAAACGAAAAGAACATCAGTATCTTGTTGGCTTTGCTGCTGAAACGGAAAAGCTCGAAGAACATGCTTACGGCAAACTAGAAAGAAAGAATGCAGATATGATCATCGCCAATGATCTTACGGCAAAAGGAGCTGGTTTCTCAGCAGATACAAATATCGTCACAATTGTGCAAAAAAATCACAGACCAAAGAAATTACCTTTATTAAGTAAAAATGAAACCGCAAAACGAATCTTAGAAGAAATCGTGAAAAATAGGACAGAGGAAGATCATAAATGATTGCTGAAGTCATTGTCGATGTTCCGGCTCTTGGAACAGATAAGGTCTTTGATTATTTAATACCTGAAAAATGGCTGAATGTCGTTGAACCAGGAATGAGAGTAGCTGTTCCATTTGGTCCTCGGTTTATTCAAGGCTTTGTAATGGATGTAAAAACGGAAAGTAGTTTTAAGAAACTGAAAGAAATTAGCGGGCTATTGGATTTAACACCTGTTCTAAATAATGAGTTACTAGCATTAGGACAGTGGATTGCAAATGAAACACTTTCGTTTAAAATATCTGCCTTTCATGCCATGCTTCCTGCAGCGATGAAAGCAAAATACGAGAAATATATCCGCCGAACCAATTCAGAATCTAATCCGGAGTTAGAATCGCTTTTTTTGAACAAAGAAGAAATAACTTGGAAAGAAGCTGAACATAGAGAAATTCTTCCCAAATTACGCGAGCAAATAAATCGGGGAAATGCAGAGGTTATTTATGATATAAAAGACCGAGCTAAAAAAAAGACGGTAAATGTTTACACTACTTTTTTGACTGAAAATGAGTTGACGGCCCATCAAAATGAAATAAGGGCGAATGCGACTGCTCAGAGGAAACTCATTTTATTTCTTTTAAAGCACCTGAAGGAAAATTTTACGACACAACAGTTAATCGAGTTTAGTGGGACTTCTTCTACGGCGATTCAAGCCTTCGTCAAAAAAGGTATACTACAAAAAAGTCAAGATGAAGTATATCGGGATCCATTTGCACATAAAGAATTTGAACGTACTTTGCCTTTGGCTTTGACAGAGGAACAAAAAAAAGCAATCACCCCTGTTTTATCCCGAATTGAAGCAAATGAGTATCAAACATTCTTATTGTACGGTGTAACAGGAAGTGGGAAGACGGAAATTTATTTGCAATCGATCCAAAAAGTATTAGAAAAAGGAAAAGAAGCGATTGTTTTAGTACCAGAAATATCTTTAACCCCGCAAATGGTAGACCGCTTCAAAGGGAGATTCGGGGATGATGTCGCTGTTCTCCATAGTGGATTGTCTTTAGGTGAAAAATATGATGAATGGCGCAAGATACAAAGAAAAGAAGCGAAAGTGGTTGTTGGAGCTCGCTCTGCTATTTTTGCCCCCTTGGAAAATATCGGAATTATCATTATCGATGAAGAACATGAAACAAGTTATAAGCAAGAGGAGCAGCCGCGCTATCATGCTCGTGATGTCGCAATAAAAAGGGCGAAACATCATCATTGTCCGGTTATTTTGGGGAGTGCAACCCCTTCGCTTGAATCTTTTGCTAGAGCGCAAAAAGGCGTTTACCATCTATTAACATTATCAAAACGGATGAATGATATGGCTCTACCAGCTGTTTCGATCGTGGATATGCGCGAGGAAATGAGAAGTGGCAATCGCTCGGTGTTCTCTGTAGAGCTATTTGAAAAAATAAAAGATCGTTTAGAAAAGCAAGAACAAACGATTTTATTCTTAAATAGAAGAGGGCATTCATCTTTTTTACTTTGTCGCGATTGTGGATATGTGATGCAATGTCCACATTGTGATATTTCCTTAACCTTTCATCGTTTTTCGAATGAGATGAAATGTCATTATTGTGGATTTACGACAGGGGTTCCCGATAAATGTCCTGAATGCATGAGTCAACATATTCGTTACTTTGGAACTGGAACCCAGAAGGTAGAGGAAGAATTGAATAAAGTGTTACCTGAGGCGAGGATCATTCGAATGGATGTTGATACAACATCAAGAAAAGGGGCCCATGAAAAGCTGCTTGATCAATTTAAATCAGGACGAGCGGATATCCTGTTAGGGACGCAAATGATTGCAAAAGGGCTGGATTTTCCCAATATTACACTTGTTGGTGTGTTAAGTGCAGATACAATGCTTCATTTGCCTGACTTTAGAGCGGCGGAAAAAACTTTTCAATTACTTACACAAGTAAGTGGAAGGGCAGGGAGACATGAATTAACAGGCGAAGTTGTCATCCAAACGTATACTCCTGAGCACTATAGTGTGGAGCTTGCAGGGCAACAAAACTATGATCAATTCTATCAGCGAGAAATGATCCTTCGAAAAATGGGTTCTTATCCGCCTTTTTTTTATTTATCATTAGTAACTGTCAGTCATGAAGATTTAATGGAAGTTATATCTGCTACAGAGAAGATGGCGAAATTTATTCATGCTAATCTCTCAGAGCAGGCGGTCATATTAGGACCTGCTGCCTCTCCCATTCCACGAATCAATGATAGATATCGTTATCAATGTTTGATAAAATACAAACATGAACCGAAGTTGATATCGACTTTAAAAAAACTGCTAGAACATTACCAGCAACAATACAACAAAGAAGGTTTGACAATTTCTATTGATGTTAATCCTTATAACATGATGTAACACCGAAAGTTTGCTAGTCGCTAGGCGCTGTAGCTAGCCAAAGAAAAGCGGAGAGCGCCTGTTTAGCGGCGTTCCGCACCCTGTTGGCCTAAAATAGATAAGTATCAGAAAGTAGTGAGAGAGATGACAAGAATTGTTTTCATGGGGACACCTGATTTTTCAGTTCCGATTCTAAGAAAGCTAGTGGAGGATCAATATGAAGTCGTAGGAGTTGTGACACAACCAGATCGTCCAGTTGGTCGTAAAAAAAAGTTAACGGCTCCGCCCGTCAAACTAGAGGCAGAACGGCATGGCATTCCTGTATTACAGCCAGAGAAGGTTCGTGATGAGGCGGAAGTCAAGAAAATTTTAGATTTGAAACCTGATTTATTGGTAACAGCCGCTTATGGCCAAATACTTCCGGAATCTTTATTAGAGGGTCCGAAATTTGGTTGTATTAATGTGCATGCTTCGTTACTTCCTGAGTTAAGAGGGGGAGCGCCTATCCACTATGCATTATTACAAGGAAAAGAAAAAACGGGTATTACCATTATGTATATGGTGAAACAATTAGATGCCGGCGATATTCTTACGCAAGTTGAAGTACCAATTGAAGAGAATGATGATGTTGGAAGTCTACATAATAAGCTTAGTTTAGTTGGAGCTAAATTACTTTCCGAAACGATCCCTGATCTATTAGCGGGGAAAATAAAACCAGTCCCTCAGGATCACCAATTTGCTACTTTTGCGTCAAATATTAAGAGGGAACAAGAAAAAATTAATTGGAATGAAACAGGCGAAACGATTTATAACCAAATCAGGGGGTTAAGTCCATGGCCAGTAGCTTATACTATTTGGTCAGGAAAAACATTAAAAATATGGCGAGCGGAAAAGGTGAAAATCTCCAAACAAGCTTCCCCAGGTACCATAGTACAAATGGAAAAAGACAGTTTTATCGTTTCAACCAATAATGAAACAGGGATAAAAATATTAGAGGTACAGCCTGCAGGTAAAAAGAAAATGACGACTGAACAATTTTTACATGGAACAGGCTCGACCATCAAACTTGGCGACCGATTGGGGCAAAATAATGAATAAAAAGAAAAAATCTGTCCGAGAAGCCGCGCTTCATATATTGGAGTTGATTGATAAACAGCAATCTTACAGTAATTTATTATTAAACCAAGTCATTCAAAAAGAAAAAATAACAGGCCCTGATATTGGATTGCTTACTGAGTTGGTTTATGGAACCATTCAACGTAAATTAACGTTAGATTATTATCTTCAGCCTTTTTTGCGTAAGCGACCTGATCACTGGGTATTAAATTTACTGCGCCTATCTATATACCAAATGGTTTATTTAGATAAAATTCCTGATCGGGCCATTCTATTTGAAGCTGTTGAAATTGCCAAAAGGCGTGGACATAAAGGAATTTCCAGTTTTGTGAATGGAATTTTAAGACAGGTGCAAAGACAGGGATTGCCATCTCTTACCGCCATTGTTGATCCAGTAGAACGACTTTCGGTTGAGACAAGCCATCCTTTATGGTTAGTACAAAGGTGGAATAAGCAATTCGGTTGGGAAAAAACAAAAGCAATGTGCGAATATAATCTTTTACCACCTGTTCAAACCGCCAGAGTGAATACGCATAGGATAACAACGAGTGAGGTCGTCTCTTTATTAAAGGAAGAGGGTTTTGACGTTCAACCAAGTCCGATTATCCCTGAAGGGATTAGGGTGTTAAGAGGAAATATTGCTCATTCGCAAGCGTATGAATCTGGTTTGCTTAGTATTCAAGATGAAAGTTCTATGGTTGTTGCCTATGCATTGGAAATATCCCCTGATTTCACTGTGCTTGACGCTTGTGCAGCACCGGGAGGGAAAACAGGCCATATTGCAGAAAAACTACAGGGGACTGGAAAGGTTGTCGCACTTGATCTTCATGCTCATAAAGTAAAGCTCATAAATGAAAATGCAGCACGCATAGGGCTTCATAATATAGAAGCGAGAGTGATAGATAGTAGAACTACAAGTGAAGTGTTACAGCTAGAATCTTTCGATCGTGTTTTGGTGGATGCTCCTTGTTCTGGTTTAGGGGTTTTACGACGTAAACCGGATATAAAATATTCTAAAACGATCCAAGATATTGCCGCGTTGAGTCATGTGCAATTAGAAATTTTAACCGAATCTGCAAAATTGGTAAAAAAGAGTGGCCTGCTGATCTATAGTACCTGTACAGTTGATCTTGAAGAAAACCTCGAGACTGTGAATGAATTTTTACGACAGCAAGAAAATTTTACACCACATGACATTCATTTACCCGATAGTCTAGCTCATCTAGTTGATCCAAAAGCGAATAAGATTCAAATTCTACCACAAGACTTTGGTGGTGATGGCTTTTTTATTGCTGCTTTTAAAAAGAAGGATCAGTAAGGATGATTCTAACCCTTAAAGATAAGCGAGTAGCTTAAAGAGGAGAAGAGAATATGGATGCGATTTTTAAAACAGATCAGGGAAAAATACGAAAACTTAATGAAGATAGTGGGGGGATTTTTTTAAATTCCGCTAACCATTATCTTGCTGTGGTGGCAGATGGAATGGGTGGGCATAATGCTGGGGAAGTTGCTAGTGAAATAGCCGTGTCAAGCTTAGGGGAACTATGGGAAAACACGGAAAGCTTTACTTCACCTGAAATGGCTGAGCAGTGGGTTCGAACTCAAGTAGAACACGTGAATAAAAAAATCTTTGAACATTCTCAGTTACACCCCGAATGCGAAGGAATGGGAACCACTTTGGTTGCTGCGTTGTGTTTAGATGGGTTTGCGACAATCGTCAATATAGGGGATAGTCGCTGCTATTTACATAATGAAAATGGATTTAAACAATTAACGGAAGATCATTCACTTGTAAATGAACTTGTGAAAGCAGGAGAAATTTCGGCAGAAGATGCGGAGTTTCATCCAAGAAAAAATATGTTGCTAAAAGCAATGGGAACGGAACCGGAAACAGATATGGATATTTTAACCATTACACTAGAAGAAAATGATAAACTTTTACTTTGTTCGGATGGACTATCCAACAAGCTTTCAGTAGCTGAAATGCAGGAAATTATCGAAAACGAAATGGAGCTTGACCAGAAGGCAAAAAAACTTATCGATTTAGCTAATCATTACGGTGGAGAAGATAATATTTCCGTTGCCATTTTTGAAGCACAAGCTGAAAGCAGGTGCAAGAATTAATGTTAATAGGAAGAAGAGTCAGCGGCCGTTATAAAGTGATCCGATTAATCGGCGGGGGCGGTATGGCCAATGTTTATTTGGCTCATGATATGATTCTTGATCGTGATGTGGCCATTAAAATATTACGATTAGATTTTGCCAATGAAGATGAATTTATTCGTCGATTTCAAAGGGAAGCACAATCAGCGACAAGCTTAACCCACGAAAATATCGTAAGCATTTATGATGTCGGAGAAGAAGATGATATCTATTATATTGTCATGGAATTTGTTGATGGGATGACCTTAAAAGAATATATTCAAAGTTATCATCCGATTGACATTGAAAAAACAATCGATATTATGAAACAACTGACTTCAGCGGTTGCTCATGCCCATCAGAATCATATTGTGCACAGAGATATAAAACCACAAAATATATTAATTGATCATAACGGTCACGTCATGATTACCGATTTTGGCATCGCGATGGCGTTAAGTGCCACTTCGATTACTCAGACAAATGCCGTTTTAGGATCTGTGCATTATTTATCACCGGAACAAGCAAGAGGGGGGATGGCGACAAAAAAATCTGACATTTATTCCTTAGGGATTGTGATGTTCGAACTTTTAACAGGTCGATTGCCTTTTTTTGGAGAATCTGCTATCTCGATTGCACTAAAACATCTGCAATCAGATACACCTTCTCCAAGACGATGGAACCCAACGATTCCTCAAAGTGTCGAAAATATCGTGTTAAAAGCAACGACGAAAGATCCTTTCCAGCGTTACGAGAGTGCGGAAGAAATGGAAGCAAATTTAGATACAGCATTGGATCCTGATCGAATAAATGAGCCCAAGTTTACCATTCCAGAAGACCATGAAGCAACGAAGGCGATTCCGATTATCTCTGAAGATGACCTTGTAACGATGAACAACAAAACGATTCCACATCCAAATAACGGACAAACCAAAGAAGTTCCAAAAAAGGATCCGAAAAAGGATGCAAAACCTAGTCCGAAAAAGAAAAAACGCAAAAAATGGCCGTGGGTTGCGGGGAGCATTACAGCTTTATTGATATTACTCTTTGTCTTTTCGATGTTTATTTTACCAGCGATTCGTGCTGCCCAAACGGTTGAAATCCCTGACCTAAAGGGAGAAGAATATGATGACGCCGTTACAGCACTTGTTGATAAAGGATTGAAAATAGGTGACCCGATAGAGATGTCTAGCGAAGAGGTTGACGAAGGAAAAGTAGTCAAAACAGATCCGAAGGCAGGAAAACCTGTCAAAAAGGGCCATACTGTTGTGATATATATAAGTACAGGGAAAGAAAAGGTAGCTTTCTCTGATTATACAGGCGAATTATTTGAAGATGCGAAGGATTTATTGGAAAAACTAGGGTTTGACGTTAATAATATTCAAAAAGAGGAAGTATATGATGATTCCCCGGCAGGTACAATTATTGAGCAAACCCCTAGCCCCAACACAGAAGTTGTTCCAGATGAAGAGTCTGTCCATTTTGTTGTCAGCAGAGGCGAGGAACAAATTACCCTAAAAGATTTAGCTGGTTATAACCGAAAGGGCTTAGAGGATTACGAAGATTCAACTGGATTAGATATTGATATGTCTGCCGAGGAATATGATGATTCCGTGCCTGAAGGATCTGTTATATCGCAGGATCCTGAAAAAGGAACAGAACTTTCTAAAGGGGATAAAGTAAAGGTTGTAATTTCAAAAGGTCAAGAAGAAATTCCTTTTAAAGAGGTAACAAAAGAAATCACCATCCCATATGATCCTTCAGCTAATGAAGAAGAAAACGTTGATGAAGAAGAGGAAGAGGAACAGGAGCAAGAGCAAGAAGAAAAGAAGGAGAATCCTCCTCAAGAAATTAAGATATTGATTCAAGATATGGATAACAATATGTCTGTTCCAGCTGATACCTTCACCATTACTGAAACAACTGTAAGAGAGGTAACATTTAGAATAGAAAAAGGAAGCACAGCAAGTTATAAGGTCATGCGCGGAAATACTGTCATTAAGGAAGATGATGTACCATATCCGGGAGACTAAAAGATCTCTAAAATGAAAGGAAAGGTGACATGTCAGAAGGAACAATTATAAAAGCTTTAAGTGGATTTTACTACGTTGAAGACAATGGGCAAATTATTCAATGTCGGGGCAGGGGAGTTTTTAGAAAAAATAAAATTACCCCTCTCGTTGGAGATCATGTCGTTTATCAAGCGGAAAATGACAAAGAAGGATATATAATGGAAATCAAACCAAGGAAGAATGAATTGATGCGGCCACAGATCGCGAATATTGATCAGGCGATCTTGATTTTTTCTGCAAAAGAACCGGATTTTAATCCGGTTTTACTTGATCGCTTTCTTGTCTTGATTGAGTTCCATCAGATAATCCCTCTCATTTGCATTACGAAGATGGATCTCTTACTAGAAGAAGAAATAAAAACGTTGAAAGAGCGCCTTTCTGTTTATGAACGAATTGGATATGAAGTGATTTTCTTATCCTCCCATACGACGGAAGGGATTGAACAATTTCGTTCTATTATTGGGAATCATACGAGTGTGTTTGCCGGGCAATCAGGAGTGGGGAAAACCTCATTGTTAAATGCTTTGCAACCTGGTTTGGAGTTGAAAACAAGTGAGATCTCGACTCACCTAGGCCGTGGTCGGCATACGACAAGACATGTTGAATTCATTCCAATTGATCATGGTTTAATTGCAGATACGCCTGGATTTAGCTCATTGGAGTTTAATGAATTAGACATTGAAGACCTAGCCTGGACTTTCCCTGAATTAAGAGAGAAAGGCAACGACTGTAAATTCCGCGGATGCCTTCATGATAATGAGCTACATTGTGCGGTTAAATCTGCAGTAAAGACAGGAGAAATTTCTGGCGAACGTTATCAGCATTATTTACAATTTTTAGCGGAAATTAAAGATAGAAAGCCGAGGTATTAATGTTATGAAAATTGCACCCTCCATATTATCGGCAGATTTTACGAAATTAGGAGAAGAAATTAAAGAAGTAGAGGCAGCGGGAGCGGATTACATCCATATTGATATAATGGACGGTCATTTTGTTCCGAATATTACGATGGGACCTCTAATTGTAGATGCTGTGAAGAAAGTAACAAATTTACCATTGGATGTTCATTTAATGATTGAACATCCTGAACGATATATCCATGAATTTGCGCAAGCAGGAGCAGATTTCATCACCATTCATGTGGAAGCAGATAAACATATTCACCGAACCCTTCAAGAAATTAAAAAATTAGGTGTTAAGACTGGTGTTGTGCTAAACCCCGCTACACCCGTTTCGGCGATTGAAAATATCTTGGAAGAAATCGATATGGTTTTATTAATGACGGTGAATCCTGGTTTTGGAGGACAGACCTTTATTCATGCGGTATTACCGAAAATAAGAGAAATTAAAAGGATGATCCAAGCTAAGAATTTAGAGATCGATATTGAAGTTGATGGTGGGATTGATACGAAAACGGCAAAACTCTGTAAAGAAGCTGGAGCGAATGTTTTCGTAGCAGGTTCGGCGATTTTTGGACGTACGGATCGAAGTTTAGCCATTCAAGAACTCCGCTCTAGTATCGGCAATGAGTAAAAAAAGAATAAATATTGTCGCCGGCGGCCCAATCCAACACATACCGAATCTTACCTTAATGGATGATGAGAATACACTTTGGGTTGGTGTGGATCGCGGCGTTTATTATTTATTAAAACATAACATCAATCCAACCATCGCGATCGGTGATTTTGACTCTGTCTCTGCAGAGGAGTGGAAAATCATTCAACAAAGTGTGAATGAATTGGACATTCATCAGCCTGAAAAAGATGAAACAGATATGGAATTAGCTTTAATCTGGGCAACAAGTCAAGCACCTGCTAGCATCAAAATTTTTGGGGCAACCGGGGGAAGATTGGATCATTTTTTAGCCAATGCGTTTATGTTAGTAAAGTATCAGCAGCCTCATTCAGATCCAATTGAAATCATTGACTTGCAAAATGAATTAGCTATTTTTTATCCTGGGAAGCATCAAATATATTGGGACAAAAATAAAAAATACGTTTCTTTCATTCCACTAAGCATGGAAGTTAACAGCTTATCCCTATCCGGTTTTAAATACCCACTTATTGATCAAAATATTGATTTTACTTCCTCTTTATGTATAAGCAATGAACTTATACAAAAAACTGGTACTTTTTCATTTGAAAAAGGCATATTAATGATGATAAGAAGTAATGATTAAGAGTAAGTACCTATTTATAAACATTGTATATAATGATCAAGAGTAAATGTGGGCATTTTCTAGGTTAGGAGGGAATGAAGTGAGATTTTATACGATTAAACTTCCAAAATTTTTGGGTGGAATTGTAAGGGCCATGCTTGGAGCCTTTAAAAAGGGGTAAGCCGCTGACCCTTATAGATGAACTAATTCCTGAATCTGTTAAAGTAAATCACAAACAAAAAAGCGTCCATTATGGGCGCTTTTTTGATTAGTCCCGCATGCAAGACGCAGGTCACAAATAACTATATTATACACGTTCAACTTTACCGGATTTAAGTGCTCTTGCAGAAACCCACACACGTTTAGGTTTACCGTCTACAAGGATTCTCACTTTATGAAGATTTGCTTTCCATGTACGTTTATTCGCATTCATTGCGTGTGAACGTTTATTCCCAGATCTTGTTTTACGACCTGTAACAACACATTGCTTTGCCATTCTGTATTCCCTCCTGTCACTGAAGTCAGACTATTCATTCGTTCATTCCTTCAAGTTTCCTCAGACACTTAAATAATTTACCATAGAAATATGCTGATTGCAATCATTCTTATTAGTCGTTTGGTGGTGAAGCTGAATTTTTTTGAAATATGGATATTCAAAAACAAGCAATGCTTTAAAAAAAGCTGCCATTATAGTAAGATATTGTTATCTATGTTGTGAGTGCGTTTTAGAAAAGAGTATGTATGATGTGGGGGATTTCGACCAACTAAGGAGGAATTTGCATGTCCATAGAATTGAAAAATAGCTACGGTCATATTGATATATCCAATGAAGTAATCGCGACTACTGCTGGTGGAGCTGCGATCGATTGTTATGGGATAGTCGGAATGGCTTCTAAAAATCAAATTAAGGATGGTCTAACAGATATTTTACGAAAAGAAAATTTCACCCGCGGAATAATTGTCCGTCAGGAAGAAGAAGCTTTACACATAGATATGTATATCATTGTAAGTTATGGAACGAAAATATCTGAGGTTGCCCATAATGTACAATCCAAAGTGAAATATACACTTGAACAGACAATAGGAGTTGCTGCTGACACTGTTAATATTTATGTTCAAGGGGTTCGTGTAGTGAACTGAACCCGTAATGGAGGAGGAAAAAACTAGTGTCTATACAATCACTGGATGGAAATCAATTTGCGGAAATGATCAAAAAAGGAGCCAACCATTTGGGAGCCAATGCTCAGATGGTCGATGCCTTAAATGTTTTTCCTGTACCTGATGGGGATACAGGAACCAACATGAACCTTTCCATGACTTCTGGTTCAAAAGAAGCCCAAAAAAATAAACAGAACCATATTGGAAAAGTAGCCATGGCCTTATCGAAAGGCCTATTAATGGGAGCGCGCGGGAATTCAGGTGTGATTTTATCACAGCTTTTTCGTGGGTTCGCGAAAGATATCGAACAAAAATCCATTTTAAATGCAAAAGAATTTGCGCATGCTTTTGAAGCTGGAGTAGAAACGGCTTATAAAGCAGTGATGAAACCGGTAGAGGGGACGATTCTAACTGTTGCGAAGGATTCTGCCCAAAAAGCAATCGAAACCGCTAAATCCGAAGCAGATATCATTGTCATTATGGAATCAGTGTTAAATGAGGCAAAAGCATCCTTAAAACGTACTCCTGATTTATTACCAGTTTTGAAAGAGGTCGGAGTTGTTGATAGTGGTGGGCAAGGATTAGTTTGTGTATATGAAGGTTTTTTAGCATCTCTAAAGGGAGAAACTTTACCAGATACACCTGTCCTAGAACCAAGTATGGATGAACTTGTGAATGCACAACATCATCAGAGTGTACAAGGATATCTACATACGGATGATATTGTTTATGGCTATTGTACTGAATTCATGGTGAAATTTGATCCTAAGAAGGAGAAATTTTCGGAACAAACTTTTCAAGCAGATTTAAGCCGATTTGGTGATTCTCTCCTTGTTATTTCAGATGATGATGTTGTGAAAGTTCATATTCACTCTGAAAAACCAGGAGAAGTCCTTAGTTATGGCCAAAAGTATGGTAGCTTAATCAATATGAAAATTGAAAATATGCGTGAGCAACATAGCACGATTATAGAAAACGACAAAAGACATCAAAGTACAAACAACCCAACTCAAAAGGAAAAACAGCCGTATGCCATGATCGCTGTTTCAATGGGAGAAGGGATTGCTGAACTATTCAAAAGTCTAGGTGTTGAAAAGGTCATTGAAGGTGGCCAAACGATGAATCCAAGTACGGAAGATATTGTAAAGGCAATCCAATCTACTCATGCAGAAAAAATTCTCCTTCTTCCTAATAATAAAAATATTATTATGGCGGCGGAGCAAGCGGCTGAAGTGGTAGAAGAAGCGGTATTTGTTGTACCTACAAAGACCGTTCCTCAAGGTTTAGCTGCAGTATTGGCCTTTAATGCTTCACTTTCCCTTGAACAAAATGGGGAAGGGATGAGTGAAGCTGCGAAAGAGGTTAAAACAGGACAAATTACGTATGCTGTTCGCGATACGGTGATTGATGGTTTGTCGATTCAAAAAGATGATTATATGGGAATCCATGATGGAGTAATTGTAGAGGCTAATAAAGTCATGGAGAGTGCAGTGAAAACTCTTCTTAACGAAATGCTTGATGAAGATTCTGAAATTCTTACGATTCTTTATGGGGAAGATATGAATTCGAACGAAGTGGATCAGCTAGTAGGAGACCTTCATAATCAATATCCAGATCTTGAAATAGAAGTGCACAATGGGAAACAACCACTGTATCCATATATTTTTTCAGTAGAATAAACACGCAAAATGATATAAATTGTTATAGAATGGAAGGGGAAACCCTTCTTTTTCTTTTGCAAAGATATAAAAACATGAAATAGAAAGAAAACATATCGGGAGTGCAATAAAAGTGAATAATTTGCTCGAAGGATCCACAACATTATTAAACGGAATCGGGGAGGAAACGGCTGAAGTTCTCTCTGAAATGGGAATTGATACCATTGATGATTTATTCAATTACCTCCCCTATCGATATGAAGATGTTAGATTACGTGATTTAAATGAAGTTGCCCATGGAGAAAAAATCACAATCGAGGGAAAAGTACATAGTGAGCCAGCGATTGTTTATTATGGTAGAAAGAGAAATAGATTAGTGATTCACCTACTCATTAATCAGTATTTAGTTAAAGCAGTTTTTTTTAACCGCGCTTTTTTAAAGAGAAAAATCGCCATTGGAGATACGATCATCGTATCTGGTAAATGGGATAAGCATCGTTTGACCATAACCGGACAAGATATCCAGGTTAATCCAAAGGAACATACCAACGACTTTGAACCTGTCTATCCATTAAAGGGATCGATGACGATTAAGACTTTACGAAGATTTATAGAACAAGCTTTTAAAGACTATGGAGATCTCATCAATGAGACGCTACCTTCAGCTTTATTAACAAAATATAAATTGCCAAGCAGGAAACTAGCTCTAAGAAAAATTCATTTTCCGCAAAGTCTTTCTGAAGTGAAAGAAGCACGCCGCCGCCTCATTTATGAGGAATTTTTCTTTTTTCAATTAAGACTGCAGGCCTTTCGCAAATTAAAAAGGGAGGCATCTAAAGGCCTTTCCCAACAGTATAATTTGCAACATTTAAAAGCATTTATCCAGTCCCTCCCATTTGAATTAACGGATGCCCAGAAAAAAGTAGTCAATGAAATTTGTCGAGATTTAAAATCATCGTATCGGATGAATCGTTTATTACAAGGAGATGTAGGCTCAGGTAAAACAGTGGTAGCTTCTATAGGACTTTTTGCTAGTGTAACGGCTGGTTATCAATGTGCCATGATGGTGCCAACAGAAATTTTAGCAGAACAGCATTTTACCTCTTTAAATTCTTTATTCCAACAAACTGGTGTTACGATCGAATTATTAACCAGCTCAGTAAAAGGCAAAAAACGGGAAGAAATACTTAGCAAATTGGTTAAAGGTGAGATAGATATCCTCATAGGAACGCACGCACTTATTCAGCATGATGTTATTTTCGCGAAGTTAGGCTTAGTCATTACCGATGAGCAACATCGTTTTGGTGTTGAACAGCGCAGAATTTTACGCGAAAAAGGGGAAACACCAGATGTGTTATTCATGACAGCAACACCAATCCCGCGCACCTTAGCGATCACTGTCTTTGGAGAAATGGATGTCTCGATTATTAATGAAATGCCATCAGGAAGAAAAAAGGTCGAAACATACTGGGTGAAACATAATAGTATCAACCGTGTCCTTGAATTTATTGAAAAAGAATTAGTAAAGGGAAGGCAAGCCTATATTATTTGTCCTCTCATTGAAGAATCGGATAAACTAGATGTTCAAAATGCGATCGATGTTTATGAGGTATTGTCACAGTATTTTCATGGAAAATATAATATCGGATTAATGCATGGGAAATTACCCGCAAAAGAAAAAGACGATGTGATGAGGGCTTTTAGCCAAAATCAGCTTCAATTACTTGTTTCTACAACTGTGGTCGAAGTGGGAGTGAATGTTCCCAATGCTTCCCTCATGGTAATCTACGATGCAGAACGTTTTGGCCTTTCCCAGCTTCATCAGCTTCGCGGAAGAGTTGGAAGAGGGAGTGAACAATCATACTGTATCTTATTAGCTGATCCTAAGTCAGATAATGGAAAAGAGCGGATGAGAATCATGACAGAAACCACAGATGGATTTGTGTTAAGCGAAAGAGATTTAGAGTTGCGAGGCCCAGGTGATTTTTTTGGAAGGAAACAAAGCGGTCTACCCGAATTTAAAATTGCTGATATGGTTCATGATTATCGAGCCCTTGAAGCGGCCAGGAATGATACGGTTACTCTACTTGAACAAGATGATTTTTGGGAAAGTCCGGAATATTTACCATTACGAAATTATTTAAAAATGACGGAAGTATTAAATGGTGAGAAATTAGATTGAGTTAATAAAAGCGCAAGCGCCCGTTTAGGGACGTGCAAACACGGGTCATAAGGTTGAACGGCTAAAGGCGCGCCGTCCTGGCGCAACGCCGTTCTGACCAACGTCCTGTTGGCCCGCGTAAAGGTTGCGCATTGCTCCTTCTTTTTATATACTACTATTAATACCTAGTCTTAATATCTTGATTGGTGCTGATGAAATATGAGACCTTCAAAAAGAGAACGTCAAAATTTATTACAAGAGACAATCCATGAAAACCCATTTATAACGGATGAGGAATTGGCAGAAAAATTTTCTGTAAGTGTACAAACCATCCGGCTTGATCGTATGGAGTTGGCTATTCCCGAGTTAAGAGAAAGAATTAAAACGGTAGCAGAAAAGCATGTAGAAGATGAAGTGAGAGCTTTGCCGATCGAAGAAGTCATTGGAGATATTATTGATATTGAATTAGACGAATCTGCGATCTCGATCTTTGATGTCAAAAAGGAGCATACGTTTAAACGAAATGCGATCGCGAGAGGGCACCATCTATTTGCACAAGCAAATTCGCTTGCGGTGGCGGTGATAAACGATGCACTTGCCTTAACCGTCAAGGTGAATATTCATTTTACGCGGCCAGTTAAAGCGGGTGAAAGAGTGATCGCGAAGGCGAAAGTTCGGAGACAGCAGTGGCAAGGAGATCGTACAATTGTAGATGTAAAAAGTTACGTCGACAAAGAATTAGTGTTTAAGGGCGAATTTGAGATGTTTCGTTCTAGTCAAACGTCAGAAGGTGAGAAAGCATGAGAATTGCAATCGATGCTATGGGGGGAGATCATGCTCCTAAAGAAATCATTTTAGGTGTAAATCGTGCGATGGAGGAATTTTCTGATATCGAATGTACATTATTCGGGAATGAAGCTGAAATCAGAAAATATGGCATAGTTAATGATCGAATAACCATTATTCATACAGATGAAAAAATTGAATCGACAGATGAGCCGGTTAAAGCGGTGAGAAGAAAAAAAACGGCCTCCATGGTGATGATGGCTCAAGCTGTCAAGGATAAAACGGCTGATGCCTGTATTTCTGCAGGCAATACTGGAGCCTTGATGGCAGCTGGTCTATTTATTGTGGGGAGAATCAAGGGGATTGATCGTCCTGCCCTTGCTCCGACATTACCAACTTTAGATGGAAAAGGATTTGTTTTTTTAGATGTAGGGGCGAATGCAGATGCTAAGCCGGAACATTTATTACAATATGCGATTATGGGGAGTATTTATGCACAGAATGTCAGGAAGATTACGAATCCGAAAGTGGCTTTGCTGAATATAGGAACGGAAGAAAATAAAGGGAATGATTTGACGAAAAAAGCTTTTGCCTTACTTCAAGATTCCAAATTGAACTTTGTTGGCAATATTGAGGCTCGTGATTTATTGGAAGGCTTGGCTGATGTGGTCGTGACAGATGGCTTTACGGGCAATGTCGTTCTAAAAACAATTGAAGGGACAGCGTCAAGTCTATTTTCTATGCTAAAAGACACCTTTATGAATAGTTTCAAAAATAAACTAGCAGCGGGCCTTATTAAAACAGATTTAAAGCAAATTAAAAATAAAATGGATTACACGGAATATGGCGGCGCCTGTCTTTTTGGACTAAATGCACCAGTTGTAAAAGCACATGGTTCTTCCAATGCGAATGCCATTTATCATGCAATTAGGCAAACAAGAGAAATGGTGCAGCATAATATCTCCGAAACAATTGCGAACTCATTAAAAATAGACAATGAATAAGGTGGGAGAGATGGATATGGGGAAAATAGCCTTTGTATTTCCTGGTCAAGGATCTCAAACAGTTGGAATGGGAGCCTCTGTAAGGGAAAGCAAACAGAATGCAAAAGAGATATTCGATTTAGCGGATAAGAGGTTAGGCAGAGATTTGACATCCATTATACTGAATGGACCTCAAGAAGAATTAACAAAGACAGCAAACGCTCAACCGGCCCTTCTTACAACAAGTATTGCTCTTCTACAGGGGCTCAAGGAAGCTGGTATTCAACCAGATTATACAGCTGGACATAGTCTTGGCGAATATACCGCATTAGTTGCCAATGAAGCCATTACTTTTTCCGATGCTGTCTATGCTGTTGCAAAACGAGGAGAATTAATGGAAGAAGCTGTTCCGAATGGAAAAGGAACAATGGCAGCTATCCTTGGGATGGATCGGCACCTTTTAACTGATATTTGTCAGCAGGTAGCGGATAGTGGAAACCTAGTACAGTTAGCCAATATGAATTGTCCCGGTCAAATCGTGATTTCAGGCTCGGTTGAAGGAGTTACTAAAGCAGGAGAAGAAGCGAAAAAAAATGGAGCGAAGCGAGTACTGCCATTGCAAGTGAGTGGTCCTTTTCACTCGGCTTTAATGAAACCTGCAGCTGAAAAATTTACAGCTGTTTTAAACGAGATTCATATTCAAGATGCGCAGATTCCGGTAATTGCTAACGTAACAGCAGAGCCAACAAGCGACCAAAATGATGTTCAAAAACTTCTGCTAGAGCAGTTATATTCTCCAGTTTTATGGGAGGATTCTGTACGAAAAATGATTGAACTCGGTGTTGATACCTTTGTGGAAATTGGACCAGGAAAAGTATTAACAGGCCTGATTCGAAAAATTAGTAGAGATGTCAAAACTTTATCGGTTCAAGACTTAGAAAGCTGTCAAGCGGCTATTACGGCATTAAGGAGGAATGATGGATGAAGCTTGAAAATAAAGTAGCCATTGTCACAGGTGCTTCCAGAGGAATTGGAAAAGAAATTGCCCTTACACTAGCGAAGGAAGGGGCAAATATTGTTGTGAATTACTCTGGTAATGAAGAAAAAGCAAAGGAAACAATGGACGAGATTCTCGCATTAGGAAGAAAAGCGATTATTTATCAATGTAATGTATCAGATCCTACTTCCGTTCAATCCATGATAAAGGAAACCATTCAGCAGTTCGATAAAGTCGATATTTTAGTGAATAATGCCGGCATTACACGGGATAATCTATTAATGAGAATGAAAGAATCGGAATGGGACGATGTATTAGACACAAACTTAAAAGGTGTTTTTAATTGTACGAAAAGTGTATCAAGACAAATGATGAAGCAACGGTATGGGAGAATTATCAATATTTCATCCGTTGTCGGATCAAGTGGGAACCCTGGACAAGCGAATTATTCCGCGGCAAAAGCGGGCGTAATTGGTTTAACAAAAACGACGGCTTTGGAGCTAGCTGCAAGAGGAATAACGGTAAATGTGATTGCACCTGGGTTCATTACGACAGATATGACGGAAAAACTACCGGAAGACGCAAAAGCGGCGATGCTGAAGCAAATTCCCCTAGGAACATTTGGGGAGCCAAAAGATATTGCTTCCTTAACTGTTTATCTTGCTTCTGATGATGCTAAATATATTACAGGTCAAACCATCCATGTGAATGGTGGCATGTATATGTAGGATGAAAAGTTTTGTGGTGCCATGTTTATCTTTTTAAGAGATTCGATTATAATACTTGAGGGGAGGTGACAAAATGGCGAACACAGTTGAACGTGTAACAAAAATTATTGTGGATCGATTAGGTGTTGAAGAATCAAAAGTTACGCTTGAAGCTTCATTTAAAGACGATCTAGGTGCAGATTCACTTGATGTAGTTGAACTTGTCATGGAATTAGAGGATGAGTTTGATATGGAAATTTCTGATGATGATGCAGAAAAGATTGCAACAGTAGGCGATGCTGTCAATTACATAGAAAGTAATGCCTAATCTAATGTAAGGATATGACCCGTCGGTTGTTGACGGGTCTTTCTACTTGTGTAGGAAATATAACAGGCGCTTGTGCTTTTGGTAGGTTGTATAGAATTTTTTTAAAAGTATACACTGTGAAGAAAATAGTTTAATCTAGTATAGGCATTTAGCAAATAGGGGAATCTCTACAAAAAATCAACTTAGGTGAGGATCTATGCGCAAAACGAAGCGAGGTAGAACAAGAAGTAATTCTGATAATCAAAAATTAAAAGATTTTCAAGTTAGAATGGGCATTCAATTCCAAAATGAAACTTTATTAAAACAGGCTCTTACCCATTCATCTTATGTGAATGAGCATCGAAAAAAAAGCTATGAAGATAATGAACGCTTAGAATTTCTAGGTGATGCAGTTTTAGAACTCGCCATTTCCCAATACTTATATAAAAAGTTTCCGACTATTAGTGAAGGGGAGCTTACTAAACTTCGCGCTTCCATTGTTTGTGAACCAGCTCTAGTTGAGTTTGCAAATGAATTAGGATTTGGCGAGGTCGTTCTTCTAGGTAAGGGGGAAGAAATGACAGGGGGACGAGCACGGCCAGCTCTGCTAGCGGATGCATTTGAAGCTGTCATTGGCGCATTATACCTTGATCAAGGGTTAGACAAGGTGATTGCACTACTAGAAAAAGTTGTCTACCCTAGAGTAGATGCAGGTGCTTTTTCGCATGCGATGGATTTTAAAAGCCAACTTCAGGAGGTCGTTCAAAAAGATGGGACAAGTACATTGTCCTATCAGATTTTACAAGAAGAGGGTCCTGCCCATAATCGAATATTTGTCTCTCAAGTTTCTCTTGAGGGCGCGATTCTTGGTAAAGGAAAAGGACGATCGAAGAAAGAAGCGGAACAACATGCAGCGCAGATGGCTTTAGATCATTTACGCTCACATAAACAATAATCCAGGGAAAAAGAGGGGGATGCTGATGTTCCTCAAGCAACTAGATATTATCGGATTTAAATCATTTGCGGAGAAAACGACACTTGAATTTGTGCCTGGTGTTACAGCGGTTGTAGGTCCGAATGGAAGTGGAAAGAGTAATATAACAGATGCCATACGCTGGGTTTTAGGGGAACAGTCTGCACGATCATTACGTGGTGGGAAAATGGAAGATGTCATTTTTGCAGGAAGTGATTCCAGAAAACCGCTTAATTTCGCAGAAGTTTCGCTTACCTTAAATAATGAGGAGGGAACATTACCTGTTGAGTATAATGAGGTGTGTGTCACTCGTAGAGTTTTTCGGTCTGGCGATAGTGAATATTTATTAAATGGTCATAGCTGTCGACTTAAAGATATTGTTGACTTATTTATGGATTCAGGACTAGGAAAAGAAGCTTTCTCGATCATAAGTCAAGGGAAAATTGAAGAGATATTAAATAGTAAACCTGAGGAAAGAAGAACGATATTTGAAGAGGCAGCAGGCGTCTTAAAATATAAAAATCGCAAGAAAAAGGCATCTCTCAAACTCCAAGAAACGACTGAGAACTTGAATCGTGTCAATGATATTTTACATGAATTAGAAGGCCAGTTGGAGCCTCTAGAAATGCAAGCATCAATGGCAAAGGATTATTTACAGAAGAAACAGGATTTAGAGACGCATGAAATTGCCTTAACTGTCCATGAAATTGGTGAAAAACATACTCAATGGGAGACAGCTAAACAAGTGTTGGAAAAATTAACGGCACAGGAAAAAGATTTATCTTCTTACATTCAACAGATCGAATTATCGTTAGAGAATGAAAGAACCCAATTGGGTGCCTTTGATGAAAAAATAGCTGAATGGCAATCTGCTTTACTGACTGCGTCTAAAGATTTAGAAAAGCTTCAAGGTAGACTGGGTATCTTAAAAGAAAGAAAAAATAATGCAGCCTTAAACTCCGGGCAATTGCAGAAAAACATTAAAGATGCGGAACAAAAAATAATCCAAATGAAACAAAAACAAGCAGATACGAAAGCTGAACTCGATAAAAAAAGACATGAAGCTCAAAAACTCAAAAAAATATTATTAGACAAAAAGAAAAAGGCTAGTTCCCTCAATGATTCAATTGAAGAGACGATCGAATCATTAAAAAGTGATTATATTGAGGTGCTAAATCAACAAGCAACTGCAAAAAATGAATTTCGTTATCTACAACAGCAATTAGAACAACAAATTGCAAAGAGCAACCGATTGGATCAAGAGAATAAAAAATATCTTGAACAACGAGCAGAGTTTATGGCTCAATTAGATGAGAAAATGCAGGAAGTAGAAAAGATTGACAATGAGTTAACTTCCCAAATTGAACAATTTAGAGCTGCGCAAATTTTGGCCAAAGAAACAAAAGAAAAATATGAAGCGAAAAATGCTATGTTGAACAAAGCTTATCAGTTTATTCAAAAGGCTGAATCTCGTAAAGACACCTTAGAAGAAATGGAAGAGGATTATACGGGGTTTTATTATGGTGTAAAGGAAGTACTGAAAGCCAAAAAGAGTGAACTAGATGGAATTGAAGGAGCCATCGCAGAATTGATCCATGTGCCTCAAAAATTTGCAAAGGCAATGGAAACAGCACTTGGTGGGGCTATGCAACATATCGTTGTCCACTCGGAAGCTGACGCTCGGAATGCGATTGCTTTTTTGAAGAGAAAACAACTAGGACGCGCGACGTTTTTGCCTATGGATATTATTAAGGGCAGGAATATACCTGTAAATCAACAAAGGGATCTATCTAATCATCCCTCCTTCATTGGGTTAGCAGCAAACCTAGTGGAATGTGATCATTCTTATACACAAGTGATACAGCATTTGCTCGGCAATATTGTGATTGCTGACTCATTAGCAGGAGCGAATCAATTGGCGAAACTGTTACAGTTCCGTTATCGAATTGTCACGCTTGATGGTGATGTCGTGAATCCAGGGGGCTCGATGACAGGAGGTACCTCTAAACAAAAAACGACTTCTTTATTAGGTAGGAAAACCGAGCTAGAAGAGCTTAAAAATAAATTAATAGAAATGAAAAACAAAACCAAAAATCTTGAAGAAGAGTGGCAAGACCTTAAAGATCAGTTAGCAAATAGTGAGCAACAATTAGAAGCGATGAAAGAGAATGGCGAGAAACTCCGTATGCAGAAAAATGAAGCTCAAGCTGGGCTTTCCCATATAGAGATGACGAAAAAAAATGTTGATGAGCGCCTTGCCCTTTATGATTTAGAAACAACCGAGTTAAAAGAAGAGAAAAACAAAATAAAGGAACGGATGAGTGCTTTAGAAGAAATTACTTCTAATTGTAATGAAAAAATTGTTTCTTTAAATGCAAAAATAGACGAATTAACCAAGCAAAGAAATGAGGAGAGACAATCAAAAGAATCTCTTGAGAGAGAAATAAATGAACTGTCTTCAAAATATGCTGTAGTAAATGAACAACTTCAGTCTACTGAGAAGCAGCTTAAGAATCTTGCAATTGAATTTGAGGAGATTGAAACGCATAAAAACTCACTTATGGATGAATGGGGATTTATCCAGGGAGAGATGACCGGACACCAAACAAGTGAAGAAGACCTAGCTCAGCTGATACAGCAAGGTTCTAGCGAAAAAGACAGAATCGAAGAGCGTTTGAATAAGGAAAGAGAAAACAGATTCCAATTACAAGTATCGATTGAGCAAAAGGAAGCCAATCTAAAAGAACAGAAAAGATTATACACAGGCATTAGTAATGCTTTAAGAGATGAAGAGGTTAAGAAAAATCGTTTGGATGTTGAACTAGACAACCTGCTTCATATGCTGCGAGAAGATTATTCCTTATCATATGAAGGCGCGAAAGATCAATACCCCCTCATCCTACCTGTTGAGGAAACACGAAAAAAAGTAAAATTAATTAAACTTGGCATTGATGAACTTGGTTCTGTTAATCTAGGGGCAATAGAAGAATATGATCGGGTTTATGAAAGGTATCATTTTCTTTTAGAACAGCAGACAGATCTAACAGAGGCAAAAACACATCTATTTCGAGTGATGGATGAAATGGACGACGAAATGAAAAGGAGATTTGGAACAACCTTTCATGAAATTCAAGACCAGTTTATGGGAGTATTTCGGGCTTTATTCGGCGGTGGTCGTGCGGAGCTGAAGTTAACAAATCCTAAGGATTTACTCAATACAGGAGTGGATATTGTCGCTCAACCACCAGGAAAAAAACTCCAAAACCTAAGTCTATTATCAGGTGGTGAAAGGTCCTTAACAGCAATTGCTTTGCTTTTCTCTATTTTAAAGATTCGACCGGTTCCTTTCTGTGTATTAGATGAGGTTGAAGCAGCTCTAGATGAAGCAAATGTACAGAGATTTAGTCACTATTTACGAGCATTTAGTCAAGAGACACAATTTATTGTCATTACCCATCGTCAAGGTACGATGCAAGGAGCTGATGTGCTTTACGGGGTGACAATGCAAGAATCTGGAGTGTCTAAAATTGTATCTGTCAAGTTGGAAAACGCGCAAGAGATTGTCTAATAAATACGAGAAATTGGGGGGATTTTAAAATGAGTTTTTTTAATAAATTAAAAGATAAGTTTACTTCCTCAACAGATTCCGTATCCGAAAAGTTTAAAACAGGATTAGCTAAAACTCGGGATCAATTTGCTGGAAAAGTAAATGATCTCGTTGCTCGGTATCGGAAAGTAGATGAGGACTTTTTTGAAGAATTAGAAGAGATTCTCATTCAAGCGGATGTTGGGTTTGAAACGGTGATGGACTTAGTTGAAGAATTAAAGTTAGAAGTGAAAAGAAGAAATATTAAAGATCCTGGGGAGCTACAACCCGTCATATCAGAAAAATTGATTGAGATCTATAATGGTGGGGAGAACTTATCCTCGGAATTGGCAATAAGAGATCATGAATTAACGGTTATATTATTTGTTGGGGTCAATGGAGTAGGGAAAACAACGACAATTGGCAAATTAGCTCATAAATTTAAACAAGAAGGAAAAAAAGTAATGTTGGCTGCCGGCGATACCTTCCGGGCTGGCGCGATTGAACAATTAGAAGTATGGGGACAGCGTGTCGGTGTAGATGTCATAAAACAAGGGGAAGGTTCAGACCCAGCGGCTGTGATGTATGATGCTTTACAGGCAGCAAAATCAAGAAAAATGGATATTCTTCTATGTGATACGGCTGGACGTTTGCAAAATAAAGTAAATTTAATGAAAGAATTGGAAAAAGTAAAGCGTGTCATTGAAAGGGAAGTACCAGGTGCACCAGATGAAGTCTTACTTGTTTTAGATGCCACAACAGGTCAAAATGCTTTGATTCAAGCGAAAACTTTTAAAGAAGCCGTGGATGTCAGTGGAATCGTCCTCTCAAAGCTTGATGGAACAGCTAAAGGTGGCATTGTGCTCGCTATTCGTAATGAATTGAATTTACCTGTGAAATTTGTCGGGCTCGGTGAGAAAATGGATGATCTCCAAGAATTTGATCCCGAAAAATATGTGTATGGACTTTTCTCTGATATGATAGACGAGGTAGACGAAGAAAAATAAAAAAATAGCCGGCCTTGACAATCCAAACTTTTATCGGTATTAT
Organism: Lederbergia ruris; assembly: GCF_018332955.1. Classification (NCBI taxonomy): domain Bacteria; kingdom Bacillati; phylum Bacillota; class Bacilli; order Caryophanales; family Bacillaceae; genus Lederbergia; species Lederbergia ruris. The sequence continues at coordinate 18,716 of NZ_BORB01000013.1, read as the reverse complement.
TTTGCTGTAAAGGCGTTTAACTTAACAAGGTGGGTTTTACATGACAGGGCTTGAGAAAACTACGCGCATCAATTACTTATTTGATTTTTATCAAGCGTTGTTGACTCCAAAACAAAGGAATTATATGTCCCTTTATTACTTGGATGATTTTTCATTGGGTGAAATAGCCGAAGAATTCCAGGTCAGTCGCCAAGCTGTTTATGATAATATAAAAAGAACAGAAGTGATGCTGGAAGATTACGAAGAAAAGTTGAAATTATTTCATAAATACCAAAAACGAAAAAAAGTCACCAAGCAAATGAAACTTTGTCTGGATGAAGGAAAATTAGATAAAGTGATGTTGGAGCATTATTTAGGTTTGCTTGATGAATTGGATTAGGGGGCGGCCATATGGCATTTGAAGGTTTAGCCGACCGATTACAGGCAACAATGCAAAAAATTCGCGGTAAAGGGAAGGTTTCGGAAGCGGATGTAAAGGCAATGATGCGTGAGGTCCGACTTGCTTTACTTGAAGCGGATGTCAATTTTAAAGTTGTCAAACAGTTTATCCAAAAGGTGAGCGAAAGAGCGGTTGGACAAGAAGTTATGAAAAGTCTAACTCCCGGTCAACAAGTTATCAAGGTGGTAAAAGAAGAACTGACCGATTTGATGGGGGGAGAGCAAAGTAAAATAGCTGTAGCTCAGCGGCCTCCAACGGTTATTATGATGTCTGGTCTTCAAGGGGCCGGTAAGACAACCACGACAGGAAAATTAGCTAATTTACTCCGCAAGAAATATAATCGGAAGCCATTATTGGTTGCGGCTGATATATACCGGCCAGCTGCGATTAAACAATTGGAAACGATTGGCAAACAGTTAAATTTACCCGTTTTTTCAATGGGAGATCAAGTCAGTCCAGTTGAAATTGCACAAAAAGCAATTGAAAAGGCGAAGGAAGAACATTATGATTATGTGTTGATTGATACAGCGGGCCGCTTGCATATTGATGGAGAGCTTATGCAAGAATTACAAGACATAAAGGAAGTTGCTCGCCCTGATGAAATTTACCTAGTAGTCGATGCGATGACTGGGCAAGATGCTGTAAATGTTGCCCAAGCCTTTAACGATCAACTTGAAATTACTGGTGTAGTCTTAACAAAGTTAGATGGAGATACAAGGGGTGGTGCGGCCCTATCTATTCGCGCAGTGACGGAGAAACCCATTAAGTTTGTTGGTATGGGCGAAAAAATGGATGCATTGGAAGCTTTTCATCCAGAACGAATGGCTTCCAGAATTCTTGGCATGGGAGACATGCTTACATTAATCGAAAAAGCACAAGTCTCAGTAGATGAAGAGAAAGCAAAAGAGTTAGAACAAAAAATCAGACATGCTTCGCTTGATTTTGATGATTTCCTAGAACAATTATCGCAAATGCGGAATATGGGCCCACTTGATGAATTATTAAAAATGATGCCTGGGGCTAATAAGATTAAAGGAATGAATAATCTACAGATTGATGAAAAACAAATTAATCGGGTGGAGGCCATTATTCATTCCATGACACCACAGGAAAAGCAACAACCTGACATTATCAATGCGGGACGTAGACGACGAATTGCCAAAGGGAGCGGCACAACCATTCAAGAGGTTAACCGGCTTTTAAAGCAATTCGAAGAGATGAAGAAAATGATGAAGCAAATGTCTGGTATGCAACAAAAAGGGAAGAAGAAAGGATTTAAGCTTCCTTTTATGTAATTTTAATTAAATTTAGTCGTGTTAAGAAAAAATACTTTACAACCAAAACACTTATTTGATATTATTATATCTTGTGTGAAACTATTCGGAGGTGCTATTAAAATGGCAGTTAAAATTCGCTTAAAACGCATTGGAGCAAAAAAGGCTCCTTTCTATCGTATCGTAGTTGCAGATTCTCGTTCTCCACGTGATGGAAGAATTATTGAAGAGATTGGCACATATAACCCGGTTGCACAACCGGCTCAAGTGACAATTAATGAAGAAAATGCAATTAAATGGATGCAAAATGGTGCAAAACCATCTGATACGGTTCGTAACTTGTTTTCAAAACAAGGAATCATGGAAAAATTCCATAACGCCAAGCTTGGCAAATAATTGGGATAAAGCATGGAAAATTTAATCTTGTCGATCGTCAAGCCTATTGTTGATTTTCCTGATAACGTTCGTGTGGAGACAAAGGAAGAAGAACGCCACGTCATTTATAAACTTATTACTCATGAAGATGATATTGGAAAAGTAATTGGGAAAAATGGTCGAGTAGCAAAATCCATTAGAGCAGTTATTTATGCAGCAGCAGGGCAAAAACAACAAAAGAAGGTCTACTTGGAAATCGACTAAGTAAAGTGGCAGCGCCCATAGCGATTTAAACTTCATGTAGGATGAAGCTAAAAGTCCGCTAGTGCTAAAACTTGTTCTAAATGAAGGGAGGCGTAGACACCTCCCTTCATTTTGCTATTATAAAAGGATGTTCAAAAAGTCCGGTAAAAATGACGCTGCGAATTTCTTCGTTGGCTTGTTTCTGTGCTGCTCATGTATCTAACTGCATACATTCCGCTGCTCGAAACTGCGCCGCCTCGAACTTCTTGGTCCTTTTTATCCTCCTTTTTGAACAGGTATTATAAGATATTAAATAATATACATAAAAATGCTCTGAGGATGATTAGATGAGGATTCTCCAGAAAGTAAATGTCAAACAAGTGTTGACGGAACAGAGTAAAGATCAATTGTTAAAGAAATACGAGCAAAACAAACAACAACTACAAAAGGAATGTGACCAACTCTTTTTCGAAATGAAAAAGCTTGAACGGAATCGCAAATATCCCGCAGGTGGATTAAAAACCCAATTTGATAAGGAAATTGATCTTCGGAAAGAGCGAATAAAAATGATTGAGTTTCAAATCGAACAATTAGAAATTCTCCCGCTTGGAAGTGAATTACAAGATCAAGAGGTTTCGGCAATGATTGAAATTAGTGTCGGTGATAATTGGGAAGAAAAAGTCAGTGGTAGAACGATCGTGGTCAAAGATGGAATCATAACAGAAATCAGGGAGAGGTGATAAGATGGAACAATGGTTTAATGTTGGGAAAATTGTCAATACGCATGGCATTCAAGGAGAAGTAAGGGTGATATCAAACACTGATTTTTCTGAACAGCGATTTGCAATTGGTCAGCATCTTCATCTTTTTTTGCCAAACAATCAATCTCCTCTGAAGCTCACAATCAAAAGTCATCGCAAACATAAAAACTTCGATTTACTTTCATTTGAAGGGTATAACAATATTAATGAAGTGGAACATTGGAAGAATGCCGTTCTCAAAGTTTCAGAAGAGCAATTAGAAACCCTCCCTGAAGGTGAATATTATTTTCATGAAATTATCGGTTGTACAGTGCTAGACGAGAACCGTAAACCGATTGGAATTGTAAATGAAATCCTCACACCTGGAGCCAATGATGTATGGGTTGTAAAATCAAAAGAGGGAAAAGAATACTTGATCCCCTATATCGAGGATGTAGTAGTGGAGATTTCAATCGAAAAGAAAGAAATTTTAATTCATCCAATTGAAGGATTGTTGGACATATGAAAATCGATATCTTAACTCTATTTCCTGAAATGTTTACAGGTGTATTAGGAAGTTCCATTTTAAAAAAAGCGGAAGAAAAAGAAGCTGTTTCCTATTCAGTTGAAAATTTTCGGCGATTTTCTAAAAACAAACATCATGCGGTCGATGATTATCCATATGGTGGTGGAGCTGGAATGGTATTGCAGCCTCAACCGATCTTCGATGCTGTATCACACTTAACAGAAAAAACAGATACGAAACCAAGGATCATTTTATTATGTCCACAAGGAGAACGTTTTGACCAGAGAAAAGCGGAAGAATTAGCACAGGAAAAACATTTAATTTTTATTTGTGGTCATTACGAGGGGTATGATGAACGAATAAGGGAGCATCTCGTGACAGATGAAATTTCAATCGGAGACTATGTCTTAACAGGAGGAGAGCTAGGAGCGATGGTTGTCATTGATTCCGTCGTTCGTTTACTTCCCGGGGTCCTTGGAAATGAAAATTCTCCTATCCATGATTCGTTCTCAACCGGATTATTAGAACATCCGCATTATACAAGACCTGCCGATTTTAGAGGGATGAAAGTACCGGATGTACTATTATCAGGGAATCATGCTAAAATCGCAGAATGGAGAAAGGAACAATCGTTAAAAAGAACAAGAGAACGGCGGCCAGATTTACTAGAATAGCGGACATGTGTTTCTTATTGCAATGAATGAATCCATATGATAATATAATTTAGTGGTCATGACTCATAGAGTTATGCCAGTAACAACGATGTTCCGCTGCAAGGATGAAAGTTTGTATGAACTTCGGTTGGAAGGAGATGAATTCGATGCACAAAATTATTGAAGAAATTACAAAAGAGCAACTTAAAACAGATCTACCTAAGTTTCGCGCTGGTGATACGGTGCGTGTTCATGTGAAAGTTGTTGAGGGTACTCGTGAGAGAATCCAGCTTTTTGAAGGTGTTGTCATTAGACGCCGTGGTGGTGGGATCAGTGAAACATTCACTGTTCGCAAAATTTCCTATGGTGTTGGGGTTGAACGTACTTTCCCTGTACACACTCCAAGAATTGCAAAACTTGAAGTCGTGCGTCGTGGTAAGGTTCGTCGAGCAAAACTTTACTACATGCGTAAATTACGCGGTAAAGCAGCACGAATTAAAGAAATTCGCTAATGCTGTAAAGACCTTATATGTAATATGCAAAAGGAGGAGCTTGTGTACACAAGCTCCTTTTTATATACTTTACAAAGGTAGGGAATGAAAGTTTTTTATTGTCTCGTTTTACTGTACAATAGAAAGGAAAACAGGTTGGTACTGGAGTGATTGGGATGGGTGATGAAAAGACAGTAAAGGAAAAAAATGAACTTTGGGAATGGACAAAAGCCTTATTAATCGCGGTAGCATTAGCTGCTATTATTCGTTATTTTGTCTTCACTCCTATAGTGGTGGATGGTTATTCCATGACACCTACTTTGCATGATGGAGATAAGATGATTGTAAATAAACTTGGTAAACCAGACCGATTTGATATCGTCGTTTTCCATGCACCAGAGCATAAAGATTATATAAAACGGGTCATCGGATTACCAGGGGACAAAGTAGAGTATCGGGATGATATACTCTATATCAATGGAAAAGCTTATGATGAACCTTATTTGGAAAAATCTAAGCAAGAAATTTTTGATGGACCGTTAACAGAGGATTTTACCCTAGAAGTTGTACCTGAGGGAGAAGTATTTGTCATGGGGGATAATCGTCGTTCTAGTAAGGACAGTCGCCATATTGGGACAATTTCCATGAAAGAAATCATCGGTGACACTAGTGTTGTATTCTGGCCATTGCAAGATATTCGAATGGTGAAGTAATGAGTGGAGTGAGTGCTATGACGATACAATGGTTTCCAGGCCATATGGCCAAAGCAAGACGGGAAGTAACGGAAAAGTTAAAGCTAGTCGATATTATTTTTGAACTTGTAGATGCACGCATACCTGTATCATCATCCAATCCTATGCTAAAAGAAATCATCCAACAAAAACCACGATTAATTCTATTAAACAAAGCAGATATGGCAGATCGACATGTAACGGAAGAATGGATTGCTCATTATGCAAAACAAGGCTTAATCGCGTTAGCTGTTAATTCCCAGGCCGGTAAAGGGATGAATCAAATTATGAAGGCATCGGAAGAGATTCTAAAAGACAAAAGGTTGAGGGATAAAGCAAAAGGTCTACGTCCAAGAGCAATCAAGGCGATGATTATTGGTATTCCCAATGTTGGTAAGTCAACGTTGATTAATCGGCTAGCGAAACGAAATATAGCTAAAACAGGAAATATGCCAGGAGTTACAAGATCGCAACAGTGGATAAAGGTTGGGAAAGAACTTGAACTTTTGGACACTCCTGGGATTTTATGGCCAAAGTTTGAAGATCCTGTGACGGGCTATAAACTTGCTTTGACAGGGGCCATTAAGGATACATTATTAAATATGCAAGATATTGCTGAATTTGGTTTGGAATTTCTTCATTCTCGTTATCCCGGAAGGCTTATGGAACAATACCAAATCGCTGAGTTACCAACAGATCTTTTAACTTTATTTAAAGAAATTGCTATTTCCATGGGGTACATAACAAATGAAAATGAACCCGATTATGAGAAAACCGCTGAAAAAATAGTAAGAGATATAAGGATGCAAAAATTTGGTAACCTATCCTTTGATGAACCAGATGATGAACCAGAAAGTGTAGAGATATGACAGAAAATAGTATCAATACATTATCGATTCGTGAAATTGAAGAAATCTTTTCGAAAATAAATAATGAGAACGATCCATTATTAGTAAAGCTAAAAATGGATTCACGAAAAGGGGTTCAATCCCTTTTAGATCGTTGGTACAAACAAAGGGATTTAGAGAAAAAACACTACATGCAATATGAGGCGATGTCTCATTATGAAACAAAGGCTCGGCAAATGGGATATCATTTCGTTGCGGGAATAGATGAAGTGGGACGTGGCCCACTAGCAGGGCCTGTCGTTTCAGCCGCTGTTATTTTGCCTGAAAATCATTACATATTAGGGTTAAATGATTCAAAAAAATTAACGGTTAACAAACGAAATCAGCTTTATAAGCAAATTACCGATGAAGCTGTTGCGGTTGGTATTGGCATTATTTCAGCAAAAGAAATAGATGAAGTGAATATTTTACAAGCTACCAAAAAATCTATGCTTGCGGCTTTACAGAATTTACAGGTGCAGCCAGACTTATTACTTATCGATGCCGTTCAACTAGACAGTATTTACCCTGAATGGTCGATTGTGAAAGGCGATATGAATAGTGTAAGTATTGCTGCAGCTTCGATTATTGCTAAAGTAACAAGGGACCAATTGATGACAGATTGTGAATCTCAATATCCTGGATATGGATTCCAAGAGCATAAAGGGTATGGAACCAAAAGACATTTAGAAGCGATTCGTCAATTTGGACCATGTCCGATTCATCGTACTTCTTTTGCACCGATTAAATCTCTATCCGAAGAAAGGGATTAAGGAAAAATGCAATTTAATTCTATTATTCGTTCTTTTTTGCGAACGCCTGCTGCAGACGAAGGAAACAGTATGCTATTTAAATCAGGGCAGATTTTTTATGGGAAACTGGGCAAACTTTTTTCTGGTCAATATGCGGAAATCTGGCTAGGTGGTCAAAAGTTAATGGCGAAAATAGAAGCCCCGTTAATAAGCGGGAAAGGGTATTGGTTTCAGGTGTCTTATAGCTCAGGGGAGATCATCTTAAAAGTCCTTGATAAAGAACATAAGCCCTTTAACAATAATATGCAACCTAACCTTTCTCCTCATTTGCTAGGCCTGCGCGATACAAAGTTACATCATAAATTCACAGAATTTCTAATGGTTGAACAACTTTGCTTTACGAAGGAAGAAATACAGCAAGGTGCACGTTTCCTATCTTCCATAGATGATGTAGAGATGGCTATGCAGGTCTTAAAGATGATGAATAAAAAACAGCTTCCTTTTACAGATCGCATATTTAAGTCCCTGTATGCAGTATCTAAAGAAACGACACCACTCTCATCTTCCATCGGACAGCTAAGGCAGCTTCTTTTAGCAGAAGAAACTGTTAGTGAAACGGCAAAATCCCTATTAAGCCTACTAGATGATTGGGAAATGACTGCCAAACGGCTAGAACAGAGGGTGGATGCAACGACAGGTCGAGACGTACTATTAGCAAAAATAAAGCAATCTGTAACTAGGTTAGGACTAAACTATGAAGCACAACTTTTTCACAATCAAGTAGAAAAGGAAACAATCGGCACACTATTCAAACCTTTAATCGTCAAACTTGTGCAAGAAAATTCAACTCAGATGAATTCTAGCATTCAAGAAGTTGCAGAAAAAGTATTATTAAAAATGAACGGCCAACAACTTCTCTCTATTAGCAATCATACTATTCAAACACAGCTCTATGAAGTTCCTATTCAATGGGGTGCCGAGATGAAAAATCTTACAATTCAATGTACAGGTAGAAAGACAGATGATGGGAACTTTGATGCGGATTATTGTCATATTATTTTTTATTTGGATTTAGAAAATTTAAAATCAACTGTTGTGAATATGCAAGTTCAAAACCGGATTGTTCATCTTTTTATTATCAATGATTGGCAAGAAATAAAAGAACAGGCTCAATCATTTATCCCGATTTTGCAAGCAGGTTTGAAAGAGCTTAATTATAGTCTGTCTGGAGTGCGCTTTAAGACATCTGATGCTAGAAACAAGCAAACGAGGGAGTACCCATTTTCTAATAAAGCAAGCTTTGATACTGGGGTTGATATTAGAATATGAAAAAACAGCACAAGCAAAGTAGAAAAGAAGCCATTGCCCTTGGATACCAAAGTGACAAACATGAGGCGCCAGTCGTATTGGCGAAAGGAAGAGGATTAATAGCCGAGAATATTATGGAAACGGCCAAGAATAATCAAATTCCTATTCAACAAGATCCCGCATTACTTGAATTATTGGGACAACTGAACATAAATGAAGCGATCCCTGAAGAATTATACCAAGCCGTGGCTGAGGTGTTTGCTTTTGTATATCGGTTGGATCAGAAAAAGGCCGATGATTCTTAAAGCTTAATATATTGGTAAACTTCAATAGTGGACATAAGGTTGTCCTTTTAATACAATAGAAACGGCAACTCAATTTTTTACTGTATGACAGGAGGATGGAAAATGAATATCCATGAGTATCAAGGTAAAGAAATCCTCAGAAAATATGGAGTGACTGTACCTAACGGAAAAGTCGCTTTTAATGTTGATGAGGCAGTAGAAGCAGCAAAAGAACTTGGTTCTGATATTTGTGTTGTAAAAGCACAAATCCACGCTGGTGGAAGAGGGAAAGCTGGCGGGGTAAAAGTCGCAAAAGGTCTTGAAGAAGTTCGTACATACGCGAATGAAATATTAGGGAAAACGCTTATAACCCATCAGACAGGCCCTGAGGGTAAAGAAGTAAAACGTCTTCTTATCGAAGAAGGTTGCGATATTAAGAAGGAATATTATGTCGGAGTCGTAGTGGATCGGGCAACAGATCGAGTGGTGATGATGGCATCCGAAGAAGGCGGTACTGAAATTGAAGAGGTTGCTGCTAATACGCCAGAGAAAATTTTCTATGAAACGATTGACCCAGTTGTTGGTTTGACAGGTTTCCAAGCACGTAGACTTGCTTTTCATATTAATATACCAAAAGAATTAATAGGAAAAGCTGCAAAATTCATGATGGGTCTTTACAATGCATTTGTTGATAACGATTGCTCTATCGCTGAAATTAATCCACTTGTTGTAACGGGAGACGGAAATGTTATGGCATTGGATGCAAAACTTAATTTTGATGATAACGCATTATTTAAGCATAAAGATATCCTGGAATACCGTGATTTGGATGAAGAAGATCCAAAAGAGATTGAAGCATCGAAATATGATCTTAGCTATGTAGCGCTTGATGGCAACATTGGTTGCATGGTCAATGGAGCAGGACTCGCGATGTCCACAATGGATATTATTAAGCACTATGGTGGAGACCCAGCTAACTTCCTTGATGTCGGCGGTGGGGCAACGGCTGAAAAAGTAACAGAGGCATTCAAAATCATTCTCGCGGATGAACATGTAAAAGGAATCTTTGTGAATATTTTCGGCGGCATCATGAAATGTGATGTCATTGCTACGGGAGTTGTACAAGCTGCTAAGGAAGTAGGACTTCAGGTTCCGCTTGTTGTTCGACTAGAAGGAACAAATGTTGAACTTGGTAAGAAAATATTAAATGAATCAGGTATCGAAATTGTCGCAGCTGACTCAATGGCTGATGGAGCACAAAAAATCGTTGAATTAGTTGGTTAAGCTGTGATTTATGAATACATCTAAATAAGCCGATGTGCACCATTCGAAATAGGAAAGGCAGGGAAAATCATGAGTGTTTTTGTTGATAAAAATACAAAAGTAATTGTGCAGGGGATTACTGGGTCTACAGCACAATTCCATACAAAACAAATGCTTGAATACGGAACCAAAATAGTTGGTGGTGTGACTCCAGGTAAAGGTGGAACTGAGGTAGAGGGAGTTCCTGTTTTCAATACGGTGGAAGATGCAGTAAATGAGACTGGCGCGAATGCATCTGTTATTTATGTCCCGGCTCCTTTTGCAGCAGATGCGATTTTAGAAGCAGTTGACTCCGAAATTGATCTTGTCATCTGTATTACGGAACATATTCCAGTATTGGACATGGTCAAAGTTGTCCGTTATATGGAAGGGAAGAAAACACGATTAATTGGTCCAAATTGCCCGGGGGTTATTACACCAGATGAATGTAAAATCGGTATTATGCCGGGCTATATTCATAAAAAAGGCCATGTGGGAGTCGTTTCCCGATCAGGTACTTTAACTTATGAAGCTGTTCATCAATTATCACAAGAAGGTGTGGGCCAATCGACCGCTGTAGGAATTGGTGGAGATCCGGTGAATGGTACAAATTTCATCGATACATTGAAAGCTTTTAATGAAGATCCAGAAACAGAAGCCGTTATTATGATTGGTGAAATTGGCGGAACTGCGGAAGAAGAAGCTGCCTATTGGATTAAGGAAAATATGACGAAGCCAGTTGTTGGATTTATCGGTGGCCGCACGGCACCTCCAGGAAAAAGAATGGGCCATGCAGGAGCCATTATTTCTGGTGGAAAAGGAACGGCTGATGAGAAAATCCGCATTATGAATGAGTGTGGAATCGAAGTAGCGGAGACACCTTCTGTTATTGGTGAAACAATGATTAAAGAGCTTAAGAAAAAAGGTCTATATGAGAAATGTAAAACACATTAATTTTTAATGAAATTTGTGCAGAAAAGCTCCTTTTCGCTGAGACTAGGGGCTTTCTGTGTATGACAATACAAGAAAGGGTTGGTTAAAATATTTAGAGAAAGATTATTCCACTTAGTCCATTCTAACGTCTTAAGTAATCACTCCATTAGAAAACTCCTTCAATTAGACCCATCTTTATCCCATCTTTATACAATGTCTCCATCGAGACTCCAACAAATTTTCCGTTTAAATGATCAAAAGATGAAGCTTTTTTTGAAAGAATTGGATGCAATACATCCCGAACAATTATTTCGACTCTATCAATCTCGGAATATTGATTTTATAACGATTAAGGATTTTGAATATCCTTCTTTATTAAAAGAAATTTATGATCCGCCATTGGCACTATTTGCACAAGGAAATAGTGCATTGATGCAAGAAAGATTATTGGCCATTGTGGGTGCGCGCGACTCAGATCATCTTGCTGAAAACTCTCTTCGCACTGTGATGCCAGACTTAATTCGTGAAAAGTTAACGATTGTGAGCGGTTTGGCTAAGGGGGCAGATACGATGGCCCACAAACAAGCAATTGAATATGGAGGAAAAACAATAGGTGTCTTAGGTGGCGGTTTTTTCCATATATATCCTCGTGAAAATAGAAAACTTGCTGAGTTAATGGCAAAAGAGCATTTAATCATCTCGGAATACCCTCCTATAAGAAAACCGGAAAAATGGCATTTTCCCATGCGAAATCGAATTATTGCCGGTTTATCCGTCGGAACACTCGTCATTCAAGCCAAAAAACGAAGTGGATCATTAATCACTGCTGACATGGCATTAGATTCGGGAAGAGAGGTCTATGCTTTCCCAGGACCGATTAATCATAAATTATTCGAAGGTACAAATCATCTTATTCAACAAGGTGCCAAGCTCGTTGGAACTAGTGAAGATATCTTAGACGAGTTATATTTCAAAAATTGACTTTCCTTCATAAACACGTTATAAATAAAAATACTTCCAATTTAGTCTTTTCATTTTATTTTATAAGGAAGCGCTTTTTGGATTAAGGCTATGTTCTTAGGATTGACAAAATGTAGGGAGCCATATAGTATTTACTCTGATTTAATGTGATAACAAAAACAAATATACCCAACGATGGAGCAGAATAAAAAGAAGATGTTTATTGGTGATTAGAGCTTTAGGGAGGATTTTTTATGTCTGATTATCTAGTGATCGTGGAATCGCCGGCAAAGGCGAAAACCATTGAACGTTATTTAGGGAAAAAATATAAAGTAAAAGCGTCCATGGGACATGTAATAGATTTACCAAAAAGTCAAACGGGGATCGATGTTGAAAATAACTTTCAACCAAAATATATCACCATAAGAGGGAAAGGTCCCATTTTAAAGGAATTAAAAACAGCTGCTAAAAAGGCAAAAAAAGTTTATTTAGCGGCTGACCCGGATCGTGAAGGTGAGGCAATTGCTTGGCATTTAGCAAATAGTTTAGGGGTTGATATTCAATCAGATTGCCGAGTTGTTTTTAATGAGATTACCAAAGATGCTATCAAGGACTCCTTTAAACATCCGCGGGCCATTAATATGGATCTTGTTGACTCCCAACAAGCAAGACGAATCTTAGACAGATTGGTAGGCTATAATATAAGTCCCCTTCTTTGGAAAAAGGTCAAAAAAGGATTAAGTGCGGGGAGAGTTCAATCTGTAGCGGTTAGAATTATTATTGATCGAGAAAATGAAATAAAGCAATTTACTCCTGAGGAATACTGGTCGATTAACGGAGATTTTAAAAAAGGGCGAAATTCTTTTCAAGCAGATTACTATGGCGTGAATGGAAAGAAAAAGAAATTAAGCTCCAAAGAAGACGTAGATGCCATTATGAACATGTTAAAGGGAAAAGAATTCCTAGTTGATTCCGTTGTGAAAAAAGAAAGGAAAAGGCATCCCGCCTTGCCCTTTACAACTTCTTCTTTACAGCAGGAAGCAGCTCGAAAATTAAACTTTAGAGCGAAAAAGACGATGATGCTTGCTCAACAACTCTATGAAGGAATTGAAATTGGCAAAGAAGGAACCGTTGGTTTAATTACTTATATGAGGACAGACTCAACTAGAATTTCTGACGTTGCGCAAAAGGAAGCGGCTGAATATATTACGACCCAATATGGCAAGGAATTCAAAAAGGCAGGACAATCCAAGGCTACCAAGAAAGGGAATACCCAAGATGCTCATGAAGCAGTTCGTCCGACAAGTGTTTACAGACAGCCGAGTTCTGTTAAAGCATATTTATCTAGGGATCAATTGCGACTTTATAAATTAATTTGGGAAAGGTTTGTTGCCAGTCAAATGGCCTCCGCGATTATGGATACGATGACAGTCAATATGTTGAATGGTTCTGTAATTTTTCGCGCGAATGGATCAAAGGTTAAATTTCCTGGATTTATGAAAGTGTATGTGGAAGGTACAGATGATCAGCAAGAAGAAAAAGAAAATATGCTTCCTGATCTACAAGAAGGGGATAAAGTGATAGCAGAAAAACTGTTGCCTAAACAGCATTTTACTCAACCACCTCCCCGCTATACAGAGGCAAGACTTGTAAAAACACTGGAAGAACTAGGAATTGGTCGTCCTTCCACCTATGCGCCAACCTTGGATACGATTCAAAGGCGTGGATATGTGGCACTAGATAATAAAAGATTTGTGCCCACTGAATTAGGTGAATTGGTTCATGAGCTTATGATGGAATTTTTCCCAGAGATCGTCAACGTAGCTTTTACAGCGAAAATGGAGTCTGAACTGGATGAAATCGAAGAAGGAAAAGTAAAATGGGTTGAGGTTATAGATGAGTTTTATAAAGGATTTGAAGAGGATTTAGAAAAAGCAGAAAAAGAAATGCGTGAAATCGAGGTGAAGGATGAGCCCGCAGGAGAGGATTGTGAAAAATGCGGAAGCCCGATGGTTATTAAAATGGGGCGATACGGTAAATTTATGGCATGCAGTAATTTTCCAGACTGCAGAAACACAAAACCAATCGTAAAACAAATTGGTGTTCGTTGTCCTAATTGTAAGGAAGGGAATATAATTGAAAGAAAAAGTAAGAAAAAACGTTTGTTCTATGGTTGTGATCGGTACCCAAAATGCGACTTTGTATCATGGGATAAACCATTAGAACGGCCTTGTCCAAAATGTAATGGTGTACTTGTAGAGAAAAAAATCAAAAAAGGCATTCAAGTACAATGTAGGGATTGTGACTACAAAGAAAAACCAGTGCAATAAAGAAAAGCGAAAGCGCCTGTTCAGCGACGTACAAATTTAAAGGCTTCTGACGAGATAAAGGAAACACGGCGAAGCATGAGCCGATGTTGACTTATCGTAGGAAGAAGACGTAAATTTGCTAGTCGCTAGGCGCTGTAGCTAGACAAAGAAAAGCGAAAGCGCCTGTTCAGCGACGTACAAATTTGGATAATAAGGATGAACGGCTAAGTTCGCGCCGTCCTGGCGCAACGCCGTTCTGACCAACATCCTGTTGGCCTCAGAACATGTAAAAACTATTCCGGTTATTTCGAAGGAATAGTTTTTTTGAGTCTCTAAATTTTTAATACGAGCGCGAATAAGGTAAAATAATGAAAGTTAAACCTTTTGATTGAACTACCTACACAACAATTCGAAACTTTGTGAAAAATATGTAACATTTATTGCTATGGTAAATAAAATGTGATACTATTTAATAGCCTTATGAGGTGAGGGGATGAAAGAATCTTCAGACGAGTTGTTTTTTTCTTTTATTGAATACTTGCAAATTGAAAAAAATTATTCTTCTTACACAATTGAATTTTATAAAAAGGACTTGGAGCAATTCTTTTTGTTCATGAAATCACAAGGGATCCAGTCTGTTCAAGAAGTAGAATATTTAGATGCACGTCTTTATGTAACGGAGCTTTATCAAAGGAAACTCGCTAGATCGTCAGCAGCAAGGAAAATCTCCTGTTTAAGAAGCTTTTACAAATTTTTGCTAAGGGAAAAGCATGTAACAGAGAATCCTTTCACTTATGTAGTTCAGCCTAAAACAAAGAAGAGAATTCCTAGTTTTTTCTATGAAGAAGAGATTTCCTTACTTTTTAAAGCATGCGATCAAACTACCCTTTTAGGGAAGAGAAATATAGCACTTCTTGAATTGTTATATGCAACAGGAATAAGAGTTAGTGAATGTACAGGTATTCGATTGAAAGACATTGACTTTGATATGGCGACAATCTTGGTAAGAGGAAAAGGGGGAAAGGAAAGATATATTCCTTTTGGTCATTTTGCCTGCGAAGCCTTACAGAACTATATTCATAATGTAAGAAATGAATTAATGAAAGGGAAAGATGAACATTCGTTTCTATTTATCAATTCCCGTGGGGGACCCCTTACATCAAGAGGCGTAAGATATATTTTATCTAAGATAATCGAAACGGCCTCCATGACTAGGAAAATTCACCCTCACATGCTGCGTCATAGTTTTGCTACACATTTACTTAATAATGGGGCCGATATGCGAACTGTTCAAGAATTACTTGGACATTCTCAATTATCTACCACTCAAGTTTATACACATGTGACGAAAGATCATTTAAGAAAAACATATATGAATCATCATCCTCGAGCATAGAACAAAAGCGCAAGCGCCTGGATGTTGACTTACGTAAGCAGGCACCGAAAATTTGCTAGTCGCTAGGCGCTGGAGCTGAAGAAGGAGGTCCGAAAATGGGAGAATTTCATGCGACAACTATATTTGCTGTCCAACATAATGGAGAATGTGCGATGGCGGGAGATGGGCAGGTTACCTTTGGAAATGCGGTTGTAATGAAGCATACAGCGAGAAAAGTTCGAAAGCTTTTTAATGATCGTGTTGTAGCAGGTTTTGCAGGTTCCGTAGCAGACGCTTTTACACTATTTGAGAAGTTTGAGAGTAAACTGCAGGAGTATAATGGAAATCTACAAAGGGCAGCGGTGGAATTAGCAAAGGAATGGCGTAGTGATAAAGTATTAAGAAAGCTTGAAGCGATGCTCATTGTCATGGATAAAGATAATTTGTTACTTGTTTCTGGGACAGGAGAAGTAATTGAACCTGATGACGGTATTTTAGCCATAGGGTCCGGTGGAAATTATGCTTTATCAGCTGGTCGCGCCCTTAAGAATTATGCTTCGGAAACTTTAACTGCTAAGGAAATTGCACAAGCGGCTCTAGAGATTGCCGCAGATATTTGTGTTTATACAAATCGAAATATTATTGTCGAAGAATTATAATGATGGTGGCTAAAAAGGAGGAGATTGTTTGGAAACAGAAATGAAAGGTTTAAACATGACTCCACGTCAGATTGTTGAAAAGCTCGATCAATATATTGTTGGACAAAGAGAAGCAAAAAGAGCTGTAGCTGTAGCTCTTCGCAATCGATTCCGTCGCGAAAAATTAAATAACGATATGAAAGACGAGATTATTCCTAAAAATATTTTAATGATAGGACCTACAGGTGTTGGAAAGACAGAAATTGCAAGACGATTAGCGAAACTAGTTGGAGCTCCTTTCATAAAGATTGAAGCGACAAAATTTACGGAAGTAGGTTATGTTGGACGCGACGTTGAATCCATGGTTCGTGATTTAATGGAAACCTCCATTCGCGTTGTAAAGGAAGAAAAAATGCAGGAAGTAAAGGGGCAAGCGGAGAAGTTAGCGAATCAAAGACTTGTCGAATTACTCGTTCCAAGTAAAAAGAAAACAGAGAATTTTAAAAATCCGTTTGAAATGATTTTTGGTAATCAAAGCGAAGAGTCAGATCAACCAACAGATACCGAGGAAGAATTAAGTACGAAAGAAAAGCGTGCTGCTGTTGCTGAAAAGTTAGCAAAAGGCGAATTAGAAGACCATCTTGTTCAAGTCGAAGTGGAAGAACAACAACCATCTATGTTTGATATGCTGCAAGGTTCGGGAATGGAACAAATGGGGATGTCTATGCAAGATGCACTCGGAAGCCTAATGCCTAAGAAAAAGAAAAAGCGGAAGCTACCAGTCAAAGAAGCGCGTATCGTTTTAACGAATGATGAAGCGCAAAAATTAATTGATATGGATGATGTCACACAGGCTGCAATTTATCGTGCTGAACAAACGGGGATTATTTTTATTGATGAAATTGATAAAATTGCTAGTAAAAATAGTGGTTCAGCATCTGCAGATGTCTCCAGAGAAGGGGTACAAAGGGATATTCTCCCAATTGTAGAAGGATCGACAGTGGTCACGAAATATGGACCAATCAAGACAGATCATATCCTTTTTATTGGGGCTGGTGCGTTTCATATTTCTAAACCATCTGATCTTATCCCTGAATTGCAAGGGAGATTTCCAATTAGGGTTGAATTAGAAAAATTGTCTGTAGAAGATTTTGTTAGCATCCTTACGGAGCCGGATAATGCCATTGTAAAACAATATATTGCATTATTGGAAACAGAAGGTATACAAATTGAATTTACCGACGATGCTGTATACCGACTAGCTGAAATTGCTTTTAATGTAAATCAGGAAACGGATAATATTGGTGCTAGAAGATTACACACGATTTTAGAAAAACTTTTGGAAGACCTTTCTTTTGAAGCTCCTGAAGTAACGCTAGATAAAATTAAAATTACGAAGAATTATGTCGATGAGAAATTAGCTGCCATTTCACAAAATAAAGATTTAAGCCAATTTATTCTCTAGGTATTCACGTCATGATTTTCTTTGGAAAAGTGTCTGAAAATAGCAAAGAAATTCTATAAATAAAAATACACAAACCAATTCATTCAATATGGATAGTATTTAGGAGGAACAAACAATGGATTTATTATCAAAAACAAGAACAATTAATGCAATGCTTCAAAATGCCGCAGGAAAACCAGTAAACTTTAAAGAGATGTCCGAAACTTTAAGTGAAGTGATTCAAGCTAATATTTTCGTTGTAAGCCGAAGAGGAAAACTACTCGGTTATGCGATTAAAATGCAAATTGAAAATGACAGAATGAAGAAAATGCTTGAGGATCGTCAATTTCCGGAAGAGTACACGAATAGTCTACTTCGAATTTCAGAGACTTCATCTAATCTTGGTGTGAACAGTGACTATACAGCATTTCCAGTAGAAAATAAAGATCTATTTGCCGAAGGTCTTACTACAGTTGTTCCGATCATTGGTGGGG
Source organism: Lederbergia ruris (assembly GCF_018332955.1). NCBI lineage: Bacteria > Bacillati > Bacillota > Bacilli > Caryophanales > Bacillaceae > Lederbergia > Lederbergia ruris. The sequence continues at coordinate 558 of NZ_BORB01000013.1, read as the reverse complement.
GAGAACGACTCGGTACACTAATTCTTGCACGTCTAGAAACAGAATTTAACGATGATGATCTTATCTTGGCTGAATATGGTGCTACGGTTGTAGGTATGGAGATTCTTCGCGAAAAAGCAGAAGAAATTGAAGAAGAGGCAAGAAGCAAAGCAGTTGTTCAAATGGCGATTGGTTCATTATCTTATAGTGAATTAGAAGCAATTGAACATATCTTTGAAGAACTTAATGGAACTGAAGGACTGTTGGTTGCTTCAAAGATTGCGGATCGTGTGGGAATTACTCGCTCAGTCATCGTCAATGCTCTCAGAAAACTTGAGAGTGCTGGAGTGATTGAATCGAGATCTCTAGGTATGAAAGGCACATATATTAAAGTATTGAATTCAAAATTCTTAAAAGAACTTGAACAACTCAAATCTTAATTGACAAGAAGTGAGGCTGGGACATAACTAGCCAAAAATAGTAAATAAAAAGGTTCCAAGCAATAAAAAATTTGCTTGGAACCTTTTTTTGTAGAGTTTCTCCCTCTCCCGGCACTATTTTGCCGTTCATGGCGGCGTT